>CAZEWQ010000008.1:7420-14853 GCA_964516255.1 uncultured Candidatus Saccharibacteria bacterium | reverse complement strand
AATGTCCTCAAAATGTTCTTTTGAGCCAAGGGGTTACGCCCAACTGCCAGTATTGTGGTCGTGGAAAACTTCCCAAAGGACCAAAAGCCGATGGCAAAAGTTACCACCACAATCAAAAAGGCCAGAAGATATCTTAAAGAGGTCAGGGGAGTTAAAAAGGGTGTATATAAACTGGTTCTTAAGGTTTCGAGTAGGTTTGTTCTTAGCGTGCTGTTTACAAATTCTGTTTGTATGTCAATCATTGTCAATAAGACCCCCTGCGCTTCGGGGTCATCGGAACTGAATTCCTCCAGGGCCATGCCCAAGACCTTGCCCGGTCTGGCAGCTTTCTGCGCTACCCCAGCAATAGTGGAGGTGGTTATATAATCCCCCGCACTGATATTCCCATTTATAGCCGAGACCTTGACAAACGCCTGACCTTCCGAAGAAATCATTTTATACTCTTCTAAATCGCTTTGTTTGAATCCAACTGTCGGGTTGGCGGTGATTACCCCAAACATGTCATCGTCATATTCCACGGAACTTAAAATGAGGGCGCCGTTTACGTAACTAACCACGTCCCCGGATTCTCCAAAGTCGATGTCCGCGGCCGTACCATAATCCGCGGAGATGTCAGCTGCTAAAACCCCGCAACCAAGGGCAAAAGAGGCGACAATAAGACTGATAATTGCAAAGATAAATACTATCCTTGCGGGCAGAAGTTTCATCCCTATAAATCTATCTACTTTGATGCTGTTAGTCAAATCATTGAGGGATCGGTCATACATTGGCATACGGATTGACATGGCGGGTAAAATGTGTAGAATGAGTTTTGTCCAAAGACAGCAAGGGTCTTTCTTTATCGAGGCTTAAATATCTTGCCGAGGAGCACTATGCCGAATGAAAAAAACCAGGCGCGAGTTGCCGATCTAACGGAAAAATCCACCAAAGCTAAGTCTATTGTTATTGCCGAATATCACGGGCTAAGTTCCAATTTGGTCAACGAACTAAGGGCCAAAATAAGGGAAACCGGGGCTGAAATGCAAGTAGCCAAAAATACCCTAGTGAAAATCGCTTTGGGCGAAAGCGGATACGATGTAAAAAACGTAGAAGAAGATTTAGACGGACCTAATGCCACAATCTTCGCTTACGAGGATCCCATAACCGCAATAAAAGCACTCTTCGACTTTGCTAAAACCAATAATGAACTTCCTAAAGTTAAGGCCGGATTTATCGAGGGTCAATTCGCTGATGCCCAAAAAATGGAGGAAGTGAGCAAAATTCCCCCCAAAGAGGTGCTTATGGGACAGATCGTAAGCGGCCTTAAATCACCTATTTCCGGTGTTGTGGGGTCTCTTGGCGGAATAAGCAGAAAACTGGTTTATGTTATGGATGCAATTTCTAAAAAGAAGGGGGTGCAGTAATAATGGCAGGAACAAAAGATCAAATGCAAAGCGACAAAAAAGAAGAAACGAAGTTGAGTGCTAATGCTAAAAAGGTCATGGAAATGGTGGAGAAAATGAACGTTTTAGAGCTAAACGACTTGGTTAAGGCTCTGGAAGATAAATTTGACGTTTCCGCCGCCGCACCAGTTATGGCCGGTGTCATGCCTGCAGCAGGTGGTAACGGAGGAGCCGGCGAAGATGAAGCAGCAGAGGAACAAACCGAATTCGACGTGATTTTGGCTGATATAGGTACCAATAAAATTAATGTAATTAAGGTTGTCAGAGAGTTAAATCAGGCTTTGGGGCTAGTTGAAGCCAAAAACCTGGTGGAATCTACGCCAAAAGCCGTTTTAGAGGGCGCTAAAAAAGAGGAGGCTGAGACTGCGAAGAAAAAGTTTGAGGAAGCGGGCGCGAAAGTGGAACTTAAGTAACTCCCCCATTGTGGTTTTCTACCTGGAATTTGAGTCCTTTGGCAGCATCCTCCGGGGTGGCCTTGTCAGAGACCCAAATTCCAGCGCCCAGTTCCAAACCTCCCAAAGTTTTAATTTGAGGAATAAAGCCGACATGCCAGTGGAACGGTTCGTGCATGGTGGTGTGAATCCAGAAGTTCCTATCGGGTCTATTTAGTAGGCTATCGTAGGCCCGTAGAGCCTTTCGTAGACAATCGGCAAAATCGTTTATTTCCATCTCGTCAATGAAAACAAAATTCGGCTTATGATCTTTGGGAATTAATAACATCTCATAACTCCAACGGCTGGCTTCAGGGACGAGCAAAACAAAGTGATTGGACTCAAAAACTACTCTTTTCTCGTACTCCCGTTCGGAAATAAGTTTGTCACACCATGGGCATGAAGTATGCTCGTTGTAGTATTTGAGTGCCCCCTCCTTTTCTCTTTCGATAACTCCGGGGAATCCTTTTAAGGCCAGTAGCTGGGAATGGGGATGACGTATGGAAGCGCCGGCCTTACCACCGCGATTATTAAACAAAAAGGCTTCTTTGCTCTGACTATTGTGGAAGTTTATCCTGTTTAGGTAAGCCCTGATTATCTTTACCACTGCCTCATGATCCATATCCTCAATATCGCGCGCAGGATCGGGAGAATGAATTATCACTTCATGATCTTCTACCAAAGGATATTTATTGGGAATGACTCTAACGGACCAATCATCGGCATCTTGGTATAAAGCCGGAGGCGTCAAATGCTCATTTCCTTTGGTGAAGGGGGATTCCTTTTTCTTCGGTTTGCCTGCTTCTGTCTCCGCGCTCTTGGTACTCCCGTCAAACTGGTTTTTCCTCTCAACTCTGGCCGGAGCTAGTAGCGTGGGTATACCCGTAAGATCGTCGAAGATAAGGTTAGACATAAAACTATTTTACACAATTAATTACCTTTTCATATAATTTTTTGTATTCCAAGGCACTTTTATCCCAGGAAAAATCTCGGTTTAAGGCGTTTTCAACCATATGCTCCATATCAACCCTACTGTTGTAGACGGAGAAAGCCCGGTTTAAAGCCTCGGCAAAGGCGCGGTAGTCATAATCTTCAAACAAAAAGCCATCGACATTATCTTTTATTGAGTCCTTCAACCCCCCAACGCTTCTGGCCACAGGAATAGTGCCGTAATACATTCCAATCATTTGGGTAAGTCCGCAGGGCTCGTAGAGGGAGGGAATTAAAATGAAATCACTCGCAGAATATATACGTGTCGCCAATTTTGTATCGAACATGATATTGCAGGAGAACCCATCCGAAATCTCTTTCTCCTCCGAAAGTTTCTTAAACCTCTCTTCCCACTTGGGATCCCCTGTTCCAAGTAACACAAATTGTCCTCCTTTTTCAGTGATCTTCGAGACAACGTTGAAGAGAATGTCAAGACCCTTCTGACCCGGATCCAAACGGGAAATGAATGAAAATAAAGGTACGTCTTCCTCGTCAGGTAAACCCAGCTCCTTTTTTAGAGCCTTTTTGCTCTCCTGCTTGCAATCTTGCCAATTAGTCTGGTCGAAATCCCTGGGAAAGGCCGAATAGTCAATTCCGTTTAAAATGCCCTCTAAGCGTCCTTCTCGGGTTTTTAGAATCTCAAAAAAGTCGCGTCCAAACTCGGGAGTTAATATCTCCCGCGCGTAGGAAGGCGAAACCGTGCTGACAAAATCCGAGGATGTTATACCCTCTAACATTAAGTTTACGTCACCATCCTGCAAATCCCAGTCCAATATTTTACTAGTCCCAGGGGCAATCCCCACATCCTGAATTAATTCCGGATCCCCCACTCCTTGGTACAGTAAATTATGGATCGTGAACAAGGTCGCCGGACGCTCATTTCCTAATTCGTCACGTAGAAGCTGGGTTACCAACCCAACATGCCAATCGTTACAATGGATTAGATTATACGTACCAAAACTGGCCTTTATCAACTCGACTACCGCTTTGCCAAAAAAGGTGAACATTTCGGTTTCAGACACGGTGTCGGCAAAGGCTTTCATCCCACCGGATCTAAAGAATTTATGGTTGTTAAGCATGAAGGCATCAACGTTGGAACCGGGTAACTTGGATTTGTATACCTCAACAAGGTGGGATTCCCCAGCAAACGGGACTTCTAAATCAAGGTTTTTGCTAATCTTGTACTTTGAAGCGTCGATTTTGGGGTAAAAGGGAATTACTACATCAGCATTAACACCTTGTTTTTCCAACGCCTTGGGAAGAGATCCGATTACATCACCCAAACCACCCATTTTTATTAAGGGGGCGGCCTCGGAGGCAGCAATTAAAACTTTCATAGAGTTAAGTATATCGAACTGACATCAAATGCTCAATGCTAAGAGTTAGGACCCCCGTTGCTCCGGCTGTCCACCGCGAATTTCCTTATACTTGGCGGTATACTTGTCGAGCGTCTTCTCAACCTCCTCGTTGGGAATCTCCTGTCGCAGCAAGTCAATCGCATTTATAGCATCATAAATATCCAATTTGTGTTCGATTTTATAGATAGCATCCCGCCACAAAATAGCTTTCTCATACTCGCCTGATCCCACCGCCTTTTTCTCTAAATCCTTCATCATAGCAATGAAAGCCTCGTATATACCCACTTCCGAACCCCCAGCCTCCAAGGTACGCTTTTTAAAAGGAATTCTTAAAATTGCGTTTTGCTCCTGCGCCATCTTTCTTATTTTTCCGCTTCTTTGCCACTCAAAAGCCGTAGAAATAATCTTTTGGTAGAGATGACGAGCCTTCTGCATATCCTCTCTATACTCTTTGGATGCCTCCGATACTAGAGACATTGTTTCTAACAATATATGGGCACCTACTTCTATCATCTCTAAGCTCCACCAAGGCTTACCGGACGCCCAAAAGAACTGATCGCTAGACAGAGCTTCATCCATGCTACGTCGAATTGCATCGTATCCCGCCACGGATTCGGGTGTTTTGTGGACAGCGTCCAAAACCAAATTCAGTAGTTCCCATTGGTATCCGTGAATCGCACTATCTTTGTCCCGCCATGATAAAAATTGCGAGCCGTTATCCAGGTCGTTGGCACTACTGGCCCAAGTACAAGGGATTAAATCGACATCCTCAACCGTATCATACTTTGACAACAGTTCGGAAATAAGCTCAAATTTGATTTGGCGGGGATCTAGGCTGTCCATTACCTCCAATAGGAACCTCTCATGACCGATCCTGTGATGTCCAAACGTTTCGGCATCCATAGCACTTACCAAGTACCGAGTGCTATCTAAAAACCCACTCAACCCCATCCGCAACGTCTCCCTATTTCTGGAGATAGCACCCATTATCATATTGCTTACTCTCCTATTTCTGAAAAAGACGTTTAACTCACTCTTTTGGATCCTGTACAGCCTGTCGGACGTCATGTCGATATTCCCACCTTTGCACGACAATTCGTCCGCTATAATCCACTTGTATCCCAATTCCGCTATTGGGGCGATAATGCTATCCGAAACCGCCATTTCAGGAGGAAAGAAGCCTTGGATAGACAGGTCCTTTCCTAGAAAGAATCTTACAGCCTCATCATTTATCCTTATTTGCCTATATATTTCCTCTTCGGGAACAAGGGGCAAAATAGCATGGTACTTTGATGTGCCGGTAATCTCTACCCTTCCATCCCTTACCAGAAGTATCAACAAATCCATGAGGTCGTGGTAACCATGTTTGTCAAAAAGTTCCAAAAGCGCACCGGCAATATTTACTGTTGTTTTGAGGTTCCTCGCCTTCTTAAGCCCCTCCAGAACGGGACGATAACTTGATACAACAACAGATTCCAAAATGTCTTTTTGCTGGGTGGAGGGTTGATAAAAATGTAAAAAGTTGCCCCAATGCATGATGATTACACCTTTAATAGAGAGTCAATTCGAGCGGCACTACTCTCAACAAAGTTTTCAAAGTCAGAATCACCTAACAGAGCCGCAACCTTTTTATACGATTCCAGAGAACGTAATACTATCGCCGGACTGTAAAGATATTCGCCGCCGAAAATACGCTTTTTGGAAGCCCACCAAAACTGATCGCTGTTCATGCTTCGTAATGCGCGCAGTAGCACTTCCCGACTGTCAGCACCCGGAGCAATATCTGCATCCAACCAGAGAGGTGAGTAAAGTTTGGACGCAATATCCTCCGATTGCTCGGCATTATCCTCTGATTCTCGTACATATTCCTCTAACACACTCTCTAAACGCCCCATCAATTCCCATTGGATATGATGAATCTTATTAGCGGAATCATCCCAAAATGGGTAAATATTACCCTCCATCACCTCCGCCGAAGTGGCACCCCAACTGGATACAGTGATAGTATCGAGCGGGTGAGCATCAGCCACATCTACAATCTGGTCAACACTTACAAACTCACAGCCGGAAGACATCGCTGTAGCAACAAAAGATTCCAGTAAAATCATACCCTCTACATAATGATGGCCGAAAGTTTCCGCATCCAAGGCAATTATCAAAAACTGTTTATTCTTTGAGGATTTCCCTAAGGTATCAACCAAATCATCTAGATCTAAATCTCTTTTAAAAGCCAGTTTGTTGCTTAACTCCCTGTCTCTGCTTACAAGTAGAGTTTCAGAGGAATCAAGTCCATAAACACCCCACTGGTTGGGTGTAGTGGGCCCTAACGCAGGTTCATCTGCTAAAACCCACTTATATCCCAAACTTCCCAAAGTATGAAATACACCGCCATCGAGCGCCAATTCGGGCGGAAAAAATCCGTTTAAGTTCTTTATCATCAAACAATCATCACCGTCAAAATCCCTGTTTTTCCCGAAGTAATAGCCCAAAGCGTATTCATTGAGTACAATTTGTCTCTCCATATTAGTTGGGCTTATCTTTGGCAAGATGGAATGATAGGCCGCACTTCCTACAAGATTTATCCTCTCTGCTGCAACTAAACTCTTAATGTCGTTAATTAGATCGAGGTGCCCGTTTTTATGTAAATTCTCCAAAAAGCTCAGTGGCATATTAGCTGTGATCCGAACATCGCGCGTAGATTTTAGAAATTTAATTAAGGGAAGATAGCTCGAGGAGACGATCGCATCCAGCACCTCGCGCCTTTGATAGTAAGGTTGGTAGAAATGTAGTACTAAACCCACTAACACCGATTTATTATACTACACCAAAACGAAACGGCCTAACCCGAGGTGGGTAATTTCTTATTCTCCTGCCCACAGAACAAGAACACCTACCTCGGGTTAGACCGTCCAGTCTAAATCCTCAAAACTATAGCAAAAGTATATAGGACTGTCAAGGGCTGTTACTGAGGTGTTTTTCGTTTTTAAAATCGATAGCTGTTCCGTATAATCTCTCATATTCTTTCGAGCTATATTGCCAACCGTAGTCGGATTTCATCGCATTTTGCTGTAAGTCCCTCCATAAAAGCTTGTTGTTGAAGACTTCAATCGCCCTAACAATCTGACCGAACAGGGCAAACTCGTTGAAGTCTTTGAAAACAAAGCCATTCCCTGTTCTCTTAACGGTATCAAAATTCTCCACGGTGTCGGCCA
>CAZEWQ010000008.1:4398-7410 GCA_964516255.1 uncultured Candidatus Saccharibacteria bacterium | reverse complement strand
TGCACACCTAATAGGTAATTCCCGTCATCAAGCATCTCGATGGAAACAGCATCAAATCACACCCTGCAAACATCAACCGCGGTAACACAAAGTTAGGGTGGGGGTAGATATTCACCTTGCCCAGAAAATCCTCCCTCAACTTATAAAGCATATCGGCCAATCCCCCATCGCCTCCTCCCACATGCACAAATTGAACATCGAAATCCCTCAAAACGTGATACAGGGTACTAATCATTAAATCCACGCCCTTTTGATGATCCAAACGCCCCACAAACCCTATAAGCATGGTGTCCTCCCGCTCAGGAAGATCAAATTCCTTTTGC
The DNA here is from genome assembly GCA_964516255.1 of uncultured Candidatus Saccharibacteria bacterium. Lineage (GTDB taxonomy): Bacteria > Patescibacteriota > WWE3 > UBA101185 > UBA10185 > CAZEWQ01. Next base: position 7,087 of record CAZEWQ010000008.1, on the reverse strand, counting down.
AAAGCGATCTTGTTTTCCACTCTCAGCTCGTCGACCGAGCTAAGATCAAAATTCCGGTGGATCAAAGTATCTGTTTTGGGGTCAAACTCGCTGTAGTCTAGCCCGTTGACGATACCAAACACTTTATATCTCACTTCGCAAAGCAACTTGTCCAGTCCCTCTCCAAACTCCTCCGTCATAATCTCCTTGGCGTAAGTTTTTGAAACCGTGTTAACTACATCCGAGTACAAGATTCCCCTTCTCATGTAATTTTGGTCTCTTAATCTTGGGTCAAAAAATGACGCGACTGGCGACTTTCCATCGTCAAACTCCAACTCCGAAACGTGCTTGGGATCAAACATGCCCTGAAACTTCAAGTTATGGATTGTAAAAACCGAAGTGACTTCAGACAAAATCGGGTCGTCTTGATAAGTGGTCTTCATGTAGTTGGAAACTATCCCCGTGTGCCAATCGTGACTGTGGATAATGTCGGGCACAAAGATTTTAGCTCTAATAAATTCCAACGCTCCTCTCGACAAAAGGGCCCATCTAATGTGGTCATCGGAATAGTCGTAAACGTTTGCTCGTTTCTCGTAATACTCCTGGTTTTCCAACAAATAAATCTCCACGCCACCGGATACTTCCTTAAACTTTTTGACATTGCAGACAAGCTCTGGGGTATCTTCATCACCTGTGGGAACCTTCAAACCTTCGTGGACCATTTTCGTTTTGTACTTTTCTTCGTCGATAAGGCCGAACTTCGGAAACAAAACTCGGACGTCATGCCCTCTTTGAACTAGTTCTTTGGATAAATAGGATATTACGGAAGCGAACCCTCCGACGGTAGCGTACGGCGCTACCTCGGCGGCAACAAACAAAACTTTGAACAGTTTTTTATCCTTTTGGGTACGGTTGATAGCCACGGCCTGATTATACCAGAGCGCGCAAACCTTTTCTACACGGGAAAAAGTCGAGTTTCTTTGTCCTATAATGTTGTTCTAGAAAGTGGCTTCAGCTTCCTTGATCAGATAGTTGTCCCCAGAGGCTATTAGGTCTTCTTTTAAGCGGCTGTCGGAAACAACGTGCAGACCGTGCATTTCTTTTCGGGTGGCAAACACCTTGGGATCAGCATTGGGAACCAAACAAAGTTGAGCGTTGGCGTCATCCGAGGCGGTTAGATCCAACATTTTCTCGAAAAAAGGCACCTCGTCTTCTCGCACATAGGCGTGAAGCATCGAAAAAGGTTTAATCGGCTTATGCAAAGATAAGCCAGCTTGCAGGCTAAAAGCATAGTCTAATTCGGATTTCCGGGACACTTTATCTAAATTCAAGGCAATATCTTTAAGTCCACCCAGGGAACTTCGGTAATATAGTTCTGCGGAGGCGGACTCATCTTTTTCCGGTGCGGCGGGAGCAGGAACAGCCTCCTTAGATTCGGGTTGCTCTGAAGCTTTCTTGGGTGGGAACTCCGCCAATCCGGAAAAAGTTTCGCTGGCAACAGGCGCTGGGCTCGGTTCCGCTTTCGGTTCCGCTTTGGGTGCCGCTTCCGGCTTAGGGGTCGGTTCCTGCGGCTTTTGAGGAACCTGATCCTGGTCTTGAGCCTCCTTTTTCGCCTTCGAAGCTGCCTCTCTAAACTTGGTAAGCCAATCTACGGCACTGCTTTCATCTGTGGTATCCGTTTCCTTTTCTGCCGATGGCTGAACTTTAGACTGAACCTGCTCGGCTGCCACAACTGCTTGCTCTACCGCGGGCTCTGCAGGTTGGGTGGCGGGCGACGCGTCAGCCACTTTATCTTCACTTACAGCATCCGTCGGCAGCTCTGTAGACGCTTCTACCTCCACCTCCACCTTCGCTTTACCTCTTGCAACATCCTGAGGGTGTAAAAAACTTATAATGTTATCTTTGGAAAATCGATGGCGACCGGTTGCAGTTTTTATATCAGCAACAAGCTTATCTTCTTCAAGATATCTATATACCGAGCGCAGACTTACGCCTAAAATGTCTGCAACTTCCGTAGATGTATATAACCTATCCTCAAGTTTCATGTATTCATGATATGGAATTTATTTTTATGTGTCAATAGCTAAAATTTACGTCAACTCGTACTGGTTGAAACAGGGCCTAATAACATAGAATGAGAACCCTTGTCACCTCCAAGCAGCTACTTTCCCAATACGCTGCGGTATACCATCAGGGGAAACACTATGACAGCCTTGGCAACTCGGGCAATTCGAAGATGAGGCTGTTTTACCAATCTGACTAACCACTCCAAGTTCAGGGTACGGAAGAAACTTGAAGGACGGATACGCCTTCCGGATAAATAATCTAACGTTCCTCCAACCCCAACAGAAATCTTGGCCGGAATTTTAGCAGAGTTCCGTACAATCCACTTTTCCTGGTTACCGTGACCATAGGCGACAAATAAAATGTCCAACCCCGTCACATTTTGCGCTTCCAGACATTCGTGAATGTAACTTAAAGTCGTTGCATCGTCGTTCTCCGAGGGGGAAAACCGTGAAGTTGCACCAATAATTCGCGCCTGGGGATACTTTTCCAATAAACGATCCTTGGCCATCTGAGCAATATCTTCTTGCGCCCCCAAACCCCCACCCAACAGAAATATCGTGTATCCTTTTTCATGGCTAAACCTCACTAAATTTTCGACTAAATCCACCCCCGCAATCCTCTCCCCCAAGCGATTCCTCCAAAA
>CAZEWQ010000008.1:0-4388 GCA_964516255.1 uncultured Candidatus Saccharibacteria bacterium | reverse complement strand
ATGAGCCACGCCTAAACTTTTCAACCCCTTCTAAATAATCTTTGGCCAGCAGAACCCCCACCCCATCCGGAATAGAAAGATAGGAATTGTTAATAATATCCCTAAAAGTTGGGTCATTTTTTGCCCCAATAATGAACTCTGGATTGGTGGTACAGACATAATTTGAACCACCCTTTCGCAATATGGATTCAATTTGCTCAAGCACTTCCATCTGTGTCAATCCAAAATCTACCTTAGTACCCAATATATACTTCTTGGTGCTATACTCTGGTTCAATCATATCTAGATTATACGCCTCACTCCGTTACTGACTCAAGAAAATTTGCCAGAAATTTGCTAAAATAGGTAACACTATGGATAACTCGCCCGACAATCCTGAGGAGAAAATGGCTACAAGAAAAATCAAAATAAGCCCCTGGGTCAACACTTTACTCACTTTGTGTGCCATTCTCATATCGGCAACGGTGCTGTACCTATATATCTCAGGCTACAGAGTGAAGACGGATGAAGACAAAATCGACCTGACACAAACCGGTATGGTCAGCGCCAAATCCATTCCTGAAGGTGCAAGCGTTTACTTAGACGATATATTGCTAACCGCCACCGATGACGCCATTTCAGGGATTAACCCCGGAAAACATAATCTAAAGATTGCAAAAAAAGGGTACGTGGAGTGGACGAAAGAAATTGAGGTCTTCGTAGATCTGGTAACGGACATAACTGCCGTTCTGGTTTCGCAAACCACCCGTCTGGAACCCCTGACCAACACCGGAGCCAGATTTCCCTCTATGTCACCTAGCTTGACCAAAGTGGCATACTTTTCCACTGATCCGGCCGACCCGGGGGTGGTTATAATTCCCCTGGCTCAAAGTGGTTTAAACATATTTAAGGGTGGCGTTACAACCACTATTGAGGACACCATTAGGACCAAATATTCCGAAGGTAATGCGATTAGCTGGTCCCCCGATGAAAAAACAATTTTAATCACCAACGATCTTTCCGAAGGGCAGGTTCCGAACCACTACTTAATAGACTTGGCAGCGGATACTATCGAAACAACTGAATCAATGGCAGCAGTTGAGGAGGATTGGGCCGCAAAGATCGAAAATAAAAGACTGACCTTCTTGGAAAAAACGGAAATTCCGGAACAATTGAAACCCCTAGCTGTCTCTAATAAATCCCTCTGGGCACCGGACGACAAGAAGTTTCTATACACCATCCAAAGTGGTGACGATTTAGAATATCATGTATACAACCTGGAAAAGCCCCTTCCTATCGGAGAAGAGATTGATAATCTGACGTTTACTACAAATATTAAGGGTCCGCAACCAAAAGTAAGTTGGTACGCCGATAGTTTTCACTTAATCTTAGTTGAAGGGGATGTTGAAACCAACCGTCAAGGAGCAATCAGTTTAATTAGAATCGATGGCTCAAATAAAATCGAGGTTTACAGCAACACTCTGTATTCCGATAGAGTTTTCAGCTCTCCAAATGGGGAGAAATTGATAATTTTAACGTCCCTCAAGTCAGGGGATCAGACCGATTTGTACACTATTGGTATAAGGTAGAACTTTAAAGAACTTCCTTCAGCTTAGCAGTTACTACCAACCTGTTAATGGTTGTACCCGGCGGATCACAGGTTTGCAGGGTCAAAATAGGCTCTATCACCGATCTAGAGAGAGGAAAGGTGTTCCAACCGGGGTAAACTTCCTTGTTCATGACCTCATAAACATACGTATCTCCCTCAAAAAACACGTGAATTCTATCTTCGGGTTCTAATTTACGCAGCAAATTAAACTCTGTCGCATGTTTACCTAGTTCCCAAAAATTAACGGAAGCGTGAGCAAAGAGGTAAGTGTTTCCGGGATCTTTTGAAGGGTAGTTTGAGGAAGCGGCGTGAGCAATTCCCTCTTTTAAAGATTGGTTATAGACATCCTCGTCTATAACGGTGACATCTTTAACTATTGGAGCGCTAAGCCCGATTCTTTCTATAACAACCGCAAAATCCTCATTCGCAGGTTCGATACTTATTGGTTTAGTGGTCAAAAACCGGGCAAAAACACTATCTTTTTGGGCGGCAGCATCATTTAGCGTTATCTTCTGGCTCCGAGCCTCCTTTAGGTAAAACCAAATCTCGTCTCTAATCAGGGGTCCGTAAGCGAGAAGCAAAAAAGTGCAACCAACTATAATAAAAATTAAGGATACAGCAGAAAAATAACTGTTTTTATTTGCTTTTTTGTACGTTTTTATGTAAGACATTTCACTTTGATAATGAAGAGATCACTAATGTCGTTAATCTCCGTGAGTTGGTCAGGGACCCCAGACTCGAACTGGGAACCTCTGGCTCCCGATGCCAGCGCGCTACCAATTGCGCCAATCCCTGCTAATCACCAGATCCAGCTCCTACTACCTCTGTGGTACTCCCACCCTGACTCGAACAGGGATCTACGGTTTAGGAAACCGTTGCTCTATCCGCTTGAGCTATGGGAGCCTACATGGCGGAGGGGGTGGGATTCGAACCCACGAGACCAATAAAGGCCTGGTGGTTTTCAAGACCACTGCACTAGACCGCTATGCGACCCCTCCCCACATGGAAATTATATCATTACCTTAATCTAAAAGGATATCGTGGATTTGAGTAAAAAGAGAAATCATGGCGGCAGGAGCCAATAAACTGCGGACTTCAACACCGGAATCGTCCTTAACCGTCCAAGGTGTTTCCAATATCTTAATCTCATCCCCTGCGAATTTGTACTCATAAGCGGGAGTGAGTTCGTACTCCTCCGCATAATCACCAACCTTATCCACCGGAATAGAATTACGGATCAACGCGTGAGGGATACCTTGAAGACCTTTAGCCAACTCTAACAATTTGTGGTCCGTTTTGAGCCTTTCTCTAATAGACTCAATTCCACTATCATCCCCTTCCTTCCGCACCATTCTTGCCTTTCCAAATTCGGAGCAGTTATCATTGTCACACACCAAATAAAATTCTTGGGTGTCTTTGTCATACTTTACAAACTTCGTGGGCAATAGCTTGATATTCCTGGAAGTGTGGCAAACCGGGCATACTACTCGGTATCTCATCCTCTCATCAATAACAGCCTCCGGAACGTCGATCAAAATAAAAAAGTCAGGATCGTGTCTAAAGTTAATCAAATCTCTAAAGTATAATGAGTAAGAAATTTGATCTAAACTACGTGGTAACCCGTCAATAAACAAAGCCTTTCTTCCCACTTTTTCGATTTCTCGCTTAATTAAGGTCAAAATAAACTCCGTGGGGATAAGTTTATCCTGGCTACGTTCCATCAGGGCGTTTAGTGCCTCCTCCAGTGAGATGAACCCTCTATAATTCTTTTCTAAGTAGGAGATGATCTCTCTTTTCTCGCTTCCATCACCATCCTCCGCCAGCACCTTATGTACAGCCCGAACAGTGTCCCCCACCGCAATATGAGCAAATTTATCGGAACCTATGATTTCCTCAAACATTTTGGTGTAAGTGCCCTTTCCGGCGCTTTTTTTGGCGACTAAAAACCCAACAAAGGTGTTGTCTTCCAGAAAGGCCCTCACTTCCTCAATCTTTGAACCAAGTTTCGCCTTAAAGTAGCCCCTTCGCTCGGTAGGATCATTTAAGTTGTACGTTTTCCCGTCGCTAAGAGCTTTTGTGTTGAAAAGAGGAAAGTCCATATCCGATCATTCTAACTTAATTACATCAACGGTGTAAAGACCGTCCTCAAAAACTTTTAGAACAACGAACTCCCGTCCGATAAGGTTTCTCTCGCTAGTCAAGGCACCAATCGTGTAATGTTTAAGCTCTTTATTAATCGGGTCTACAAATTTGCTGTAATGGTGAAGGTCTCCGCTGAGTACGGCCTTAACGTCACTACCACGTATAGAAGATAGCAATTCATCTCTCTGTTCGGCTAAAGGCACGTTTTCCACCCCATCAATTAACCCCATCACTCTCGGAAAGTTGGGATGATAGAGCGGCTGCGATAGTAGGACAAAGGATGCATAAGACAGACTGTTATTAAAACTCCCTACCAAATCTGCGGACAAAGTGGTAGCATTGGGACTGTTGTCTAATACCACAAATCTGGTACTGTTTATTACCACCTCATGAAAATTATCCCTAAAAACCCCCCTAAAGTACTTAAGTCCGCTTTTGTCACCACTTTCTACCGAGGCAGCTAGGTCATGATCGCCTGGAATGGCATAGTATGTCATACCAGATACGTCCATAATATCTCTCGCTTCTATCAAACTTTTCTCATCACCCCACGAAGTAAAATCTCCTAAAAAGAACACTGCAGTCACCCCCAGTTCCTCCGCTTTGCTTAGGGCCGATTCCAATGAATTAAAGTCGTTCTCGCAATCACCCATAATTG
>CAZEWQ010000007.1:0-16111 GCA_964516255.1 uncultured Candidatus Saccharibacteria bacterium | reverse complement strand
GGGGTTCAGGAAAACATATAAATTTCTGACACAAAAAAAAGAGTCACTCCGAAAAAACAATAGTTTTGTGAAGGGGTTTGAGAACGCCCCGATCAGATTTGTTTTCAGGCCAACCAAACTATACTCTATCCTACTGGAGTATCTGCAGCACCCGTCCTTTTTAAGAAGTGGTATTGACCGGAGCATAGAAATCGACATTTTGAGTAAGGGGTTGTTGTCTCCTCTAAAACGAAGGCATGCCTTTTGGGATATCTTGAAATCCGAGCACGAAGCCATCAATCGCCTAGATATTCCATATTTTCCAACGACTACAAATACCAAAACACTGGAGCTAGAGAAAAATAGAGAGATTGAAGGGTGTTTCGTGAAAGAGAGTATAGTCGATACCGAAGAGCGACTATCTACTCTAAGTGATAAGGATTTAAAATTTCAGCTGGATCTAATTGTCAAATCCTTTGAGACTAAGATAACAAAAGTCGATTCAAAGAAGATAAAAGCTAATAATAAACATCTTAAGGGGAGCACTCTAAAAAAAGAAGATATTATCACATATGCAAAAGCAATCGGTGATCTAATACTCAGCAAAGCCGCCAGATCTAATGATGGAAGGATTACTTGGGTTAGCTATGTCACGCACGCGGCGAGCCATACGTTTGGATACAAACCAATAGGATTGGATCTATGCAACGGAAATTTGGGTGTAGCAATCTTCTTATCGTCCCTATATCGGAGTACAAAAGTAAGAAAGTATAAAAAAGCTGCTTTACTAGCTACCTTGCCGGTTTTAGATGTCTTAAATGAGAAATGGGCTCAAAAAGAATTGGCACAGGTTGTTGGTTTAGGAGGAACCACCGGATTAGGATCAATCATCTATGGTCTCCAAAAGGTTTCTGAGATACTCGATGAGACCCACCTAAGCGTCAGGGCCCTAGAATTTTCTCGTTTGATAACAAAAGAATTAATAAATCAGGATTTAAGACACGATGTGGTGGCAGGAAACGCAGGGGGTATTTTAGGGTTGCTATACCTATACAAAGCCACAAGGGAGGGTCAATTATTGAAGAAGGCCATATTGTGCGGAGAGCATTTACTAAAAAAAAGGAAACCCACCCCACTGAATTACAGAACGTGGGAGTTTCAGAAAGGCATGTTCTTAGTAGGGTTTTCGCACGGTTCTTCGGGAATCCTTTATGCGTTGGCGCAGCTCTATAAGATCACCAAAAATAATGAATTGTATAAGGCGCTATTGGAAGTCTTGGATTATGAAAATGCTGTATTTTCACAGGGGGACAATAACTGGCCCGATTTTAGAACTGATCCCGCAAACACAACAGCAATAAGCTGGTGCCATGGAGCTACGGGAGTAGGTTTTTCAAGACTGGGTTTGTTGGACATCATAAAAACTCCTCAGATCAGGAAGGATTTGGATATAGCTTTGGAAAAGACACTTGAAAAAGATATGGGCTTTGTAGACACTTTATGCTGCGGAAACTTTGGGAGATTGGATTTCTTGGTAAGTTCTGGTTTGTTATTGAAAAAGGGAGACTTAGTCAAACTCGTTGAACAACAAACTTCAAGAGTTCTAAATCGTTATGATACCACCGGTGAATTTAATTACTTTAGCAATTACAGCACATCCGAAACTAATATCGGTTTTTATCAGGGGATTTCAGGCATTGGTTATGAAATGCTTAGAATCTGCGAGCCCGGATTATTCGGTAGCATTTTAATGTGGGAATAACTTAAGGTACGGTTTTCACATTTGGCACCCCTAGAAATAGAATAATCGTCGGTGTGCACTGCACATTTCACGACGGTTATGCTCTCCTCTGTGTTGTCTCCAAGGCACGCTGCTGATTTTACGGTGTCTCTCTCTGCGCCTCCTCTACGGCTTCCCTCACACGTTCCAGATCAAGAAGCTTCGCACCCTCTCCCGAAGCAGTATACACACTAATAACGCCGGGAAAATCTCTGAACTTCATCGTAGTGTTAACCAAGGCCGCAGAGGTTGGCCCGAATCTATACCCGATGCCCCCTACTTCAAAGGTATCCCCGATCCTTACAGGTCTCATTTGTGTTTCTCCTTTCAACCCAGGTGTGGTGGATTGGATTTGTCCACCAACAAATTGTTAATGGGGTGCATTATAATACATATTACGGCTTTAGTAAACTATAGGTTTGGTTGGTGATAGGTGTTGGCTGGGGGCTCTACGCTTTTTATTATTGGTACCTCGCCCAATGGAAAGACGGTTTTCATATTTGGCACCCCTGAGAGGGTGGGTCTAGAACCCTTTATTCTTTGGGGTGAAATGAGGTAGTATGAGAAAAATTTAGCTCACCACTTCTCCCTCAACCGGCTCGTCGTCTTTTTTATCTTCACCACCGCCCTGTTCAGGGGTTTCAGATTCAGTTTGCCCACCACCAGCTTCCGCCTGCCCATCCGCACCTTGCCCACCTTCCCCTTGTTGTTTACTCATAGCTTCACCAATCTTCTGCATAGATTCGCTTAAAGCTTGAGTTTTAGTATTCAACTCCTCCACACTGGCGGTTTGCCAAACCTCGCGGACGTCTTTAACTTTAGCCTCAACCTCACTCTTCACATCGGCCGGAATCTTATCCCCCGCGTCCTTCAACGACTTTTCGGCCACGTGGCACATGTTATCCGCCATATTTCTAGCTTCAATTTCCTGCTTCTTTTTCTCATCCTCGGCTTTGTGCAATTCGGCGTCCTTGACCATTTTGTCGATTTCGTCTTCGCTCAACCCCGTTCCGCCTTGAATGGTAATCTTCTGCTCTTTTCCACTGGCCTTATCTTTAGCAGAAACATTAATTATTCCGTTGGCATCAAGATCAAAAGTGACTTCAACTTGAGGTACACCCCTTGGCGAAGGAGGAATCCCATCCAAAATAAACCTCCCCAACGACTTATTATCAATGGCCATCTCGCGCTCACCCTGCAAAACGTTAATTTCTACACTAGTTTGATTGTCAGCAGCAGTGCTAAACACCTGATTGGCTGAAGTTGGAATAGTGGTATTGCGCTTCACCAGCGGCGTACTCACCCCACCTAAAGTTTCGATTCCCAAGGTCAAAGGTGTCACGTCCAAAAGCAAAACGTCTTTAACGTCCCCGGCCAGCACCCCTCCTTGAATAGCGGCACCCAAGGCCACGACCTCGTCGGGGTTAACGCCTTGATGGGAGTCTTTGCCAAAAAACGCCTTAACCACTTCTTGCACTTTAGGCATTCGAGTCATTCCTCCGACCATTACCACATCGGCGAGATCTGCTTTGGTGACACCGGCATCTTTCATGGCTTCTTCCATAGGCTTTTTGGTGCGATTAATTAAATCGTCCACCAATTGTTCCAACTTGGCGCGTGTTAAAGTGATGTTTAAGTGTTTTGGCCCCGTCGCATCGGCCGTAACAAACGGAATACTAATTTCGGTTTCCATGGTAGACGAAAGTTCGATTTTGGCTTTTTCGGCAGCGTCTTTAAGGCGCTGCAAAGCTTGGCGGTCTTCACTCAGGTCCACCCCGTTTTCCTTTTTAAACTCCTCTAAAAGCCACTTCAACACCTTGCGGTCAAAGTCATCTCCGCCCAAATGAGTGTCTCCGTTGGTAGCCTTTACCTCAAAAACTCCCTCGCCCAACTCCAAAATGGAAACGTCAAAAGTTCCTCCGCCCAAGTCGTAGACCGCAATTTTGTGATTGTGCCCTTTTTCCAGTCCATAAGCGAGTGCTGCGGCAGTAGGCTCGTTAATAATCCTCTTTACTTCCAATCCGGCAATTTGCCCTGCCTCTTTGGTGGCCGTTCTTTGTGAATCGTTAAAATACGCCGGAACCGTAATAACAGCGTCGGTTATAGTCTGCCCGGTAAATTTCTCGGCGTCACTCTTAAGTTTTTGCAAAATTTTGGCACTGATTTCTTGTGGAGTATAAGTTTGCCCTTCAACTTCTACGCAAGCCATTCCGTTTTTTCCTTCGACGATGGTGTAGGGGTAGTCTTTTTTGAGTTCCTGCACCTCGGGATCACTGAATTTCCTCCCAATCAAGCGCTTTATACTACAAACGGTGTTTTTGGGGTTAACTACTTGCTGTCTTTTGGCTGTCACACCAACCAAATTCGCCTTAGGGGCCACCACCGATGGAGTAGTGTTCGCACCCTCGGCATTGGGGATCACTTTGGCATTACCGCCTTCCATAACGGCCATGCAACTATTGGTTGTTCCTAAATCGATTCCTAAAATTTTTCCCATTTTATTTTTCCTTTCTTTGGCCCACAACTACTTTGGCGGGCCTCAATAATTTACCTTTAAATATGTAACCTTTTTGCACAACTTCAGATACTTTGGCCCTCTCATTTTCCCCGTCTTGGTCACTTTCACTTTCGGTGGCTTCCATCACGGAAGGGTCAAAGGTGGCCCCTTCGGCACTCACCTCTTCGATTCCTTCATCTTCCAAAACTTGCCTAAAATCTTTAGTGATTAACTTCACCCCCGCATCGTCCACATGTTTCTCTAACATCTCCAAATTATCTATAATGGGCAAAAGCCTCATTAAAAGCACCGAGTTGGCAAAACTCGTAAAGGCCTCTCTCTCCTCGGCCACTCGTTTTTCCAAATTCTTATAATCCGCTAAAGCTCGCTTCCAGTTATTTTCCGTCTCTGCAAGCTTTTCCTCTAGTTGCGCAACCATTTCATTTTCGTTTTGATCGTCATTTTTCATAATAATTAGTGGAGATTACCAACTTTGACCAAGCTCCTCTACCAGCTGTTTGGAGTATTTAACTGCGGGAATAATATTTTGATACCTCATCCTCGCAGGTCCGATAACCGCAATGTGCCCCTCTTTGCTTCCCGCAGAATAGGGAGCAAAAACAATACTACACTCTTCCAGTTTCTCTGTTCCTATTTCTCCGCCGATTACGCACCTACATTCTCCACCGAATGGTGCCTTTTGGAAAATCTCTTCCAGCAAATCCGCATGATCCAAGAGATATAAAACTGCTTTGGCTGCCTCGATATCCCAGAATTCTTTGTTGTCCAAAACGTTTACTGCACCGGCTTGCACCACAAACCCGTCGTTAGAAGTTGCCACCGCCAATTCTTTGGTTAAGTCGGAGAGGGCTAAAATAGCTTGGCGCAGCATCTTTTCAAATTCAAATCTGGAGGGCCAAAGTCGTTGTTTTAGCGCTACTTCTTGTAGAACCGGCAATTCTTCCTCTTCCATCAACTCTTCCAAAAAGAGGCGATAGGCCATGGGAGTAGGCACCCGCCCCGAAGAAGTGTGCAACATTTGCAAAAAACCTTCTTCTATAAGCTTGGCCATTTCGTTTCGCACCGTAGCCGCCGAAAAGTCTAGGCGGTATTTTTCCACCAGCCCCACGGAACCTACCGGCTCGGCATTTTCAATGTACTCGTCGATTATTGCTTTAAGTAAAGATATCTGTCGCTCGCTCAGCATATTTTTGGCAAGAAACCTTAGCAACTGCTTGTCACTAATATACCACGAGTGCTAAATGTGTCAAGGTGTATCAAGACCTCAAAACCTGCCTAAAAGCTTCTTGTGGAATGTCCACTTTGCCCAGGCGCTTCATGCGGGCTTTGTTTTTGCGCTGATTGTCCAAAAGTTTGTCTTTTCGCTCGCGATGCCCGCCATATAATTTGGCAATTACGTCCTTTCTCATGGCCGGAATATCTTCGCGGGCAATGACCTTTCCGTTTATGGAGGCTTGTAGGGCCACGCGGAATTGTTGGCGCGGTATCACGTCTTTTAGCTTTTCCAACAGATTTCGTCCCATCTCAACCGACTTTTCCCGCAACACAATGTGAGACAAAGGCTCGACCACTTCTCCATGGACCAAAACGTCCATTTTCACCGCCTTGACCTGTCGATAGTCCAAAAATTCGTAATCTAAACTGGCAAATCCCGAAGAAACCGTTTTCAAATCGTCAAAAAAGTTGTAGACCAGCTCGTTTAGGGGTATTTCGTATTCAAAAATCACGCGATCTTCGGTGGGGTAATCCATTTTGGTGCTGATTCCCCGGCGCTTTTCGCAAAGGGTGATAATGCTTCCCACATATTGCGTCGGCGAGACAATGTTTAATTTTATCCAAGGCTCATAAATTTCAGAAATTTTAGTCACATCCGGAAACTCAGCCGCCGTTTTCACCGAGGTTTCCTGACCGTTGGTTAGTTTAATTTTATATTCCACCGTTGGAGTAGTGGCAATTAATTCCAAGCGGTGTTCGCGTTCCAATCGTTCTTGAATAATGTCGGCGTGCAATAGGCCTAAAAAGCCGCACCTAAAGCCAAATCCTAGCGCACTGCTACTTTCGGGCTCAAAACTAAGTGATGCATCAGACAGAGCCATTTTTTCCAGCGCATCGCGCAACTGCGGAAACTTGTCATTCTCCACCGGAAAAAGCGAGACAAATACAAACGGCTTCACTTCCTTGTAGCCGGGGAGAGGTGTGACCTTGTCCGCCGCGTTTTCGTAAGTTATGGTGTCGCCCACTTTTACCGCCTGAATATCTTTTAGACCGGTGGCAATGTATCCCACTTCGCCGGTGTTTAGTTGAATTAGCGGTTTGCGCTGCGGCATTCAAATACCGTTTTCTTGGCAAACGGCCGTTTGTTCGGTGGCCACCAAAGTCAAAGGTTGGGTTTCGTTGGAATCAAAACCTCCATCGACTACTCGTACCGAGGCCACGACTCCCAGATAGTCGTCGTAAAAACTGTCAAAGATCAGCCCTCGTGCGGGGGCGTCCGCTTTTCCGGCGGGTGCCGGGACTTTTTTAATCACCTCTTCCAACAACTGTTCCACACCCTCGCCGGTTTTTGCTGATATCAATAGGATTTCATCGACCTCAAACCCAAAAGTTGCCGCCAGATCCGCCGAAACCCGATCCACATCCGCGCCCGGCACATCAATCTTATTTAACACCGGAACTATGGTCAGCCCCGCCGAAAGCGCCTTATAAACATTAGAAACCGTTTGCGCCTGAATCCCTTGCGAAGCGTCCACCACCAAAATCGCCCCTTCGCATGCCGCCAGCGATCGCGACACCTCATAAGAAAAGTCCACGTGCCCTGGAGTATCGATCAAATTTAATTGAAACGCTTCTTTCCCCTCCTCTCCCCCCGCATACCCCATCCGCACAGCTTTAAGTTTTATAGTAATCCCTTTTTCCCGCTCCAACTCCATGCTATCCAACATTTGTTCTCGTAGGTGACGTTTGTCCACCGTTCCCGTCAATTCCAAAAATCTATCCGCCAGGGTCGATTTGCCATGATCAATATGAGCGATAATACAAAAATTTCGAATATTTGGCTGAGGAACCTCTAAAACTTCCATGAAGGGATTTTACACTAATGGTTGCTAATGGCCACTAATGGCGAGTAATGTCGGAGCTTGTGTGTGATCCGGCAGGTACAACGCGGTAAAGCAACTCTTTATTAATGTGCAACCGTCTCAAGACTTTATAAAACAGCTCGATCTCGGGAACCTTCAAGAGCCAAGTGAAAAACAGGTACACACTAAATCCTATGCTGCCGGCAACGCCCGTCAAAACAATCAAATTTACTGTGCGTGTGGTGTCCAAAACCACAATATCCAAAAATTTCATGGGGATGTACAAGCAAATTCCCATCAAAGCGCCGGCCAGTCCGATTTTAAGTGCCGGTTTAGCCAGTGCTCCCAGTGTAAGCCCCTCTAACTTTCGGGCCAGCAGGGTAAACATGACCACGAAATCCAAAAAGGAGGTAATAGAAAAAGACAGAGCCAACGCCCAAACTCCCCAGCCAAGCCCTTTGATAAATATAAGCGACAGTCCAATGTTAATGACAATGGTGACAATGCTGACTTTGACCGGCGACATGGTGTCTTTGAGCGCGTAAAAGGCCCGCGTGGTCAAGTAAACTGAACTTTGCGCCCAAATGGAAATACTGAAAAGCCCTAAAGTAGTTGCAGTTTTGATCGTTGCCTCCCACGGAAAAGAGGGGGCCCCGTAAACCAACCTCACCACCGGCACACGCAACACCAACAACATTATGCTTATGGGTACAACCAGGTAAAGCGTTTGGCAGAGCGCCGTCAAATAAGTTTTCGTGAAAAGTTTTTTGTCATTAGCTTCTTCAGACAGCGTGGGAAGTGCGGCGGCGGCCATGGAAACCCCAAACAAACCCACCGGAAAATACTGCAGTTGCGAAGCAAATTTTAGGTAGACCACGGATGGTGTCGAGATCAAAATGGCCAGCGAGTTGTTAACCGTGTAAATGAGGTTAGCGATGAGCACACTTACAATTCGGGGTGGAACCAAGCGAATCATTTCCTGAATCTCCTTGTTTCTTAGGGTGTTGAGCGGGTTATATTTTATTAGAGAATCCTTTAACGAAAGCGAAAGCTCTCTCTTGGGCAAGGTGAATCCCACCTTTTTGAGTACGGGGATTTGAATCAACAAGTGAAAAAGGGCACCGATAAGTATTCCGTAGGCGGGGCCGAAAATGCCGATGGCGGGGTGGGGAGCCAGAAAAATGATTCCCAAAATTATCCCCAGGCTATAAACAAGTGGAGCCAACGCCGGAATCAAAAAGTATTTGAAGGCCTGAGAAATACTAGTGGCAAAGCTGCTTAAAACTAAAATAAGTTGGGCAAAAAGCATCAAGCGCATTAAGCCGGCGCCCAAAGCTATTTCCTGCGGGGAAAATCTTCCCACTGACAAGAGCCACAGAATTTGGGGCGCCAGGATAAAAAGTAAAATCCCAAAGACGGCAAAAAATCCCAAGGCCACTTTAATCATTAAAATACTTGTTTTCCAGGCTAGATCAGGGTCCTTTTGTCTGACGCCAGTGAAAATGGGAATAAACACGGTGGAAACTGCACCCACCACCAAGACCGAGTAAATTAGACTGGGAATTCTATCGGCGGTGTAAAAAACACTGAGTTCGTGAGAAACCCCAAAATAGTGAATCAAAAGCCGGTTTTTCACCAAACCCAAAATGGCACTTGCTCCGCTTGCTGCGGCTAAGACGAAGGCGGCCGAGAGTATAGTGTTTTGGGTCTTTAATAGTAGGCGGTTGGGCTGTAAATTTATCCTTCCCAGGTTGATCATCTTTGGGGTTATGGTATCATACACAACGTTTATATGGCGAACACAAAATCAGCAAAAAAAGCAATAAGATCAAGCGCCAAAAAGAGGCAGCACAACCTTTTTTGGAAAAATCGCATCAAAAAGTCGGTGAAGGAGTTGAAGAAGACGCAAACTCCCGAACAGATAAGCACTTTGCAGAAGGTTTTGGACAAAGCCGCCAAAAATCACGTTATCCACAGGAACAAAGCCAATAGGTTAAAGTCCCGATTTGCGAAAAGACAACCCTCGCTGTAGAATCATAACGAGCGACTGCGCTCTAACAACCTGCCTATGAATAGTTTTGGACATGCCCAAAAGGGCTTTAGGACGTTTTTAATTACCCTTACTATCTCTTTAGCTGTTTTCACCGCGCTGTATTACCTCTTGTCCGGATTTGATAAGAAGGATGGTGCCGGTGCAATTTCACAAGCGGATGTTCAGGATTATATGGCAGCCAATTCCAAGAGCAGCCCCTTTGAAGATTTATCTAAGGAAAAGATGGACGTCTCCAAAAGAACAGTTTTGTCGGCCACTGACACTAACACGGATACTACACCGCAACCGACCCCACCCACTCGTTTGAGACCGACACCGCCTGCAGAGGCTCCTTCGGTTTTGGCGGGTGCTGATACCACAACAACAACTGCGGCTGCTACGACGCCGCAAACCACCACCTCGGCCAGCACCGTGCCCGCCACCGGCACCGAAGAAATTACCATGGCCCTTATCGCCTCGGCCGCAGCCTTACTTTTTGGTTTTTACATTTTGTATATTGGCCCCCGCAGAATGGCTCTAAAAAGCTTTGAAAGAACCATGACTCAAGCCACGGACTTTGTCGGCAAAGATTTTGACGATTATTGGGGTTGACAGTCAGATAAGGTTAAGTTAATCCACTACCCGCACACCCCGCACCAACAGCCTTTTTAGCCTGGTTCCCGGTGGGTCGCAGGTCATTAAGGTTACAGTCGAGGCATTTAGATATTTCGGCCTAAATTCGGCCAAGGGGTCCACCTCGTCAGGTTTTAAAGAGACCACCTTTTCCACCTTGTAGTTAAAAGCCTTGTCGTTGTACTTTATAGAAAAGGCGTCCCCCTTTTCCAGCGTGCCCAAAGTAGAAAAAATCGTTTTATAATTTTTGGCGTTAAAAAACCATGGAAGGACAGAGTGCCCGTAAATAAAAGTATTTCCCACCATTCCCGGTAAGGCGGACCCGGTGTAGTGCCCCAAAGATTGATCGGGACTAAAAGTAGGAGAATTGGTTTCGACCATAGCCTCCTTTATTCCCAATTTAGGTACCGAAAGGAAAAAGAATTGGGGAGTCATCTTTTGATAATCGTCACCGGCCTGTCCGTACCTTCCACCTTCAAGTTCCTCGAACTCAAACTCCGAAAAGCCGGTAGCCACGCCCAAAACTGATCCGGCCATTGGTTTGGACACCTCATCCGTGGTTTTAAATACTAACAACGGCACCGCCACCTGATAAACAAACAAAAACAGCGCCAAGGCAAAAATGGACGTGGGCAGCAGCCTCGATTTAAGCAAAAACCTTTGATTTACCGGAGTGTATATGGGGTCGAACGACTCATCTTTTACGTATGTTTTCATCATGGGCGGGGTTGTTCCTTACACTTAAGCATAAGCCAAAATCTTTTCCGTGGCTACCGTTAGTATCATATCCGTTGAAATCCCCCCCGTTTTCAGATCCACGTCCAATTGATAAAAATCACTGTACACTTTTTTTAAATCCTCCTCACTAAAATTTTTGGACATCCTTTCCGACTTACTTTTCACAAACGGATTTAACTTTTGCGCGCCGGGGGAATTGAACTTAACCAACGCTAAATTTCTCAGCCCGTAAACCATCATGGTGAATATTTTTATGGGGTCTTCTAAGTCTTTTTGTAGTTTAGCCAGCTCTAAATAAGTTCGTTTTCGATTCAGGGCAAAAAGCGCGTCAATAAAGGAAAAAATGTTTGAGGCCGGTGGCGTGTTACTTTCCAATACTTTGGCTCCCACATCTGCTGCCCCTTTCATCAAAGGATTAGTCTGTGGCAAACTTCTTGGTGCCACAACAATCAAAATAGTGTCTTCCGGCGTTTGAAAAATTACCTCAACATAATCCTTAAGCATTTTAAGATTGGTCGACGCGGAAAAAACCACAAAGGGCGCGTTGCCAAAAAAATCGGTGGAAATCAAAGCAGTCCTAAGTTGCATCGGTGTCGCGTCTTTTATATCCAACTCGGTTTTGTTTGCCGATCTAATCTTTTTTTGCTGGTTGACCACTAGGTTTCTGGATCTAGAGAGGTTGTCCCCATGGAGGATATAAATCATATCTTAACTTTAGCACTAAGAAGCGCTGCGGTTTAGTTGCCGAATAAAAATCTTTGCACGTAGGCTCTGATTTGAGAGTAGTCTCCCGAGCTGGGGATCAAAACGTATTTCCCATCATACAAGATTCTATCCTCGGGAGCGTAAAGAAGACCCCCGTTGTTGGCGGAATCTCTTTCGTCTTGCAGCACTATAGTAGAGATGGCATCATAATCAATTTGCTGTGAGAGTAGGTAAAAAGACTGGATGGCTCCGAAATCTATGTTAGTGTCCACGTTCTGCTGGTAAGTCTCATACAATTCCTGGATGCGGCCGATTTTAAACAAGGTTTCCACCGACATCGTTTTGTCTTTGATGGCCATAATCACTTTCTGCTGCCTTTGGGAGCGGGCAAAGTCGTTGCCTTCATTATTGTTTCCGTGGCGGGAGCGGACGAATTTTAGAGCAGTTTCCCCGTCCATAGTCTGCTCGCCGGCTCCAAATTCCACGATTTCGTAGCGCTCACCTATTAAAGGAGCTTTTTCCTTTCCTTCAATAGGGTATCTGTAGTCAATAAAAGCGGTGTCTACGGTTACATCGACCCCGCCGAGTACGTCCACCATTTCTTGAAACACTTCGAAATTTATGACGGCATAGTAGTGAATGGGGATCCCAATCACTTCTTTTAGGGATTCTTCAAGCATTTCATACCCGCCTATAGCATAAATGGCGTTTATTTTGGCGTTGTAATCTCTGATCCATAAATCACGTGGGAGGGAGATGATAACCACGTCCTTGTCGAATTTTCCGATGGAAGCAACGAGAATTGTGTCCGTTAAATTTCCGGCCTCTTCCCCCAAGGTGCGTTTGTCGGAGCCTAAAATGAGAATGTTAGTGCGGCCGTCGGTTTCATCAATGTTTAATTTAGAAATCCCCCCCACGATGGAAACCGGGTCAAAAAGGGCTTTCACATTTTTCCCAAAGAGAAGAAACCCTGCGCCGGCCACTGCAAAAAGCACAACCACCGCAATTACAGGTATTAAAAACTTAAGCTTTTTGGCACTTTCCGCCTCTCGGTCTTTAATACTTTCGATATTGGTGTTGTTCAGATTCACATAGTCCATATTTATTAGCGCAACTTGGGCGACGCTACGCGAATGATCTTACCACTTTATGGAAAGTCTGTGGGTTTAAACTGGCATTTCCAACTAAGGCTCCATCAAGTTTGGTGATATTGGCAAGCTCTGCAGTGTTGGTTTCGTTGACCGACCCCCCATACAAAAGTTTTATTCCGGGGGGGAGTTTTTCTTTGAGGGCGTCGACCCCTATAGCTACTTCTTGCGGGGTTTTAGGATTATAGACTCCCTGTCTAGAAATGTTTTTTGGATCTTCCCAGCAAAAAACGCAGTCGTGGGGGTTTACTCCGTTGTTGGCCAGTTCGGTTAAAAGTTTGGGAAGGGTTTCTGCATCAGCAAAGCAAAGGATAGGCGTTACTTTTTGCTCTAAGCACCATTTGGTCTTACTGGCGGAAACCCCGATGGTTTCGTGTCTTTCGCTGTGGCCGGTGATGCTAAATTTTACGACCTCGTGTGGAGGGGCCTTTTCTGCTTCTCCCACACTTTGCACTTCGGAGGCGTCCTGGGTAGCCAATGTCAAGTCGGGATTGCTTTCGCGCACCAAAGGAAGGTGTTCTAAACTGGGGGCGATAACTGCTTGCACGCCCGCAACCTGTTCCCACATGGAAAGCCACCCCCTTACCTTCTCAGTGTCCATATTCCTTTTCCAGTTGGCGACTACGATTCTCATATTCTTATTCTTGCTGAGTTTTGAGGACCCTCTCAATTAAATTGGGCAAATTCTCCAGGTCCTCGTGAGTGTAATTGTACCCCAGTGTGTTGAGGCAGGAAAAGACTATTCCCACATCGCTGTAAATTTTTTGGGCATATTCGCAGGCAACTAAGCTGTGGACCATAACATTTCCGCCCAATTCTCCGACTTTGGATCTGGGACAGCCTAATGGGCACCCCGCGCAGGAAGGGTTTCTGGGCTTGTCTCCGATTGGTTGTTTTACGGCAACTTCGTGGGAACGCTGCAAGATTTGGGTATAAATTTCCTGATACTTCTCAAAATCGTCTACAGTAAAAGTCTTGAGGCCGGTTACCACCATACCGAAAAGCTTTTTGTCCCTAAACTTGTTTTTTAAAAAGTCTTCCGGTGGTAAAAAGTAGCCGTCAAGTACTAGGTCATCCGTGGGATTGTTTTTGGCGTCAGCAATCGTACTTTCTTCTGCGGTGCCGAAACCGCCGAATTTTAAGACACTTCTTTTGCCCGGGAGACCCAGACTGGCGGTTTGAACGGTGACATCGTGAAATTTGACTTCTTCGTCTTGGATTTCTAAAGTGACGGGGTGTCTAGACATTCCGTGGATGACGATGCTATCCAGGTCGCAAAACCTAATTCTAAAGGAAAGTCCGCCGCCGATATATAAATCTTCCGGGACGCCGCCGCTGTCCAGAACTACCGAGGTTTTGGAGGCAAAAGGGAAAAACCCGTTTAGCGGCCCCACCGAAAAAATTACGGGGTCTAAGTCGCCATAAGTTTCCCAAAGTTTTAAGCCGATTCCCACACCCCCAACGTAGGGATTAAGGTCCGGAAAAGATTTGGCTTCAGCGCGCCGCTTGGCCAAGTCAACAAAAAGCACTTTTTTAGATTTTTTGGTGAGGTTGGTATCAAAACCCTTCATCTTCGAATTCCTCCTTTTCGGTGGTTTTTAAAACTTTGGTGGGGCAGATGTCGCTAATGGCCTGAATATTTAAATTTTGAATTTGAGGATCCAGCTCGACTTGAAAGGTGGACCCCTTTTTCTTGAGTATTCTGATGAGGGAATCGTTTAGCCCTACCTTTTTCAGTTGCCGTTGGGTTTCCATGACGCACAACTCGCAGCCGGTGCATTTGGGTTGGTGGGTTATCTTTAATCTTTTGACTTTAGCCATGGTATTTTAGTGGGGGTTAGGGCCGTTTAGAGCCTCGATTCCCGGGAGGGTGCCTTGGGCCAAAAATTTTAGCATTGCCCCTCCGCCGGTGGAGACGAAACTGTAGTCTTTGATATCACCGAGTTGGTTGATGGCGGAAATTGTGTCGCCTCCTCCAACTAGGGTGAAAGCTTGGTTTTGGGTGGTGGCATTGGCTACTGCTTGTGTGATTTCCTTGGTTCCGGCGGAAAATTCCGTCTGTTCAAAAGCTCCCATGGGACCGGCCCAAACTACGGTTCCGGCGGTTGTTATTATGGCGGCGTAATCTTGCGCGGTTGCCGGGCCAATATCTTTTTGATTTTGGGCGTAGTCGCCGGGCAAATGTAGATTGGGTGGGACCTTCTCGTTCCACTCGATTCCTAAGCGGCCGCCTACTAAAACTTGGTCGGCAATTTCCACAAATTTGTTGATAAGGGGTTTTTTGCTTTCCAATTTTATTCCGCCAAGGATGGCTACTAGCGGTTGGGTGGGGTTTTGGAGGATTTTGGATAGGGTTTCTATTTCTTTTTGTAACCTTAATCCGGCGTAGGTGGGTAGGAATTTGGGGAGGGAGGTCATGGAGGCGTGATCTCGATGGCAGTCGGCAAAGCTTTCGTTGACGTAAATTTTGGCCCCGGATTTTTCGATAAGCCCCTTGGCGTAGCCGTCTCGTCCATTTTCATCTGTGGAAGTTTCGCGCGAGTCAAATCTTAGATTTTCTAAAAGTTCAAATTTCCCCTCGCCTAGATTTTGGTTAAAATAAGGCAATAGTTGTTTGGTCGATAGCTCGCTGGAATTTTCATCCGCCGGTCTGCCCATGTGCCCCACGATTACCGGTGTGGCGCCCTTCTCAATTATCAGCTTCAAAGTTGGGAGTAGGCAGTCGAGCCGATAAGTATCTTCAATTTCCCCTTCGTTTATGGGAACATCGAGGTCACAACGTACTAAAACTTTACTTTTCGGTTCGACGTCTGCGTTTTGAACTGATTGCATAGACTTGCAATCATTTTAGCACTTTGTTGTCGTATTATTATTCTTTCCCCGCCAAAATTGCCATTTCCACTAATCTGTTACTGTAGCCCCATTCATTGTCATACCAAGCTAAAACCTTGACCAAGTCTCTGTCGACGACTTTAGTCATACTCAAATCCACAATGGCCGAGTGGGGGTTGCCGATAATGTCGCTGCTGACCAAAGGTTCGTAAGTGGCATCCAACACGTTTTTAAACCACGGATTAGACTTTGCCTCAATAAAGGCTTGATTCACTTCCTCCACACTGGTTTTTGTTTCCACTAGAGCAGTAATGTCACTAATGGACCCGGTAATAATGGGAACTCTAATCGACACCCCATCAAATTTTCCTGCCAGTTCGGGAATAGCTTTGGTAGTGGCCTTTGCCGCCCCGGTGCTCGTGGGAATCATATTCCAGCCGGCCGCACGCGCCCGCCTCAAATCAGGTTTTTGGGGATTAGGCGGCCCGTCAACCAAATTTTGCCCTGAGGTCACCGCATGAACGGTAGTCATCGCCGATTTGATAACTTTAAAATTGCTATGTAACACGGCAATAACGGGTGAAACACAATTGGTGGTGCACGAGGCATTAGAAACAACGTTTCCGCCGCCATTGTCTAATCCCGCGTTGACACCCAACAAGATGATTG
>CAZEWQ010000006.1:0-16825 GCA_964516255.1 uncultured Candidatus Saccharibacteria bacterium | reverse complement strand
AGGGGGGCTCAAATTTTATTTTGCAATTCCCAAAGATATTCTACAGTTTGTAGAAAGCCAAATTTACGCCCAGTATCCCACTTCCCAAATAAAAGTGGTAGAGGATTATACCCAGCGACTATCTCCGGATCACTTTGAGGTTGCCTCCCTTAATTTGTCTAAGGAACAATTTTTCCCCATAAAAACGTTTAGGGACATAGAAGTAGACCCTTTATCCGGCGTGACGTCTGCTTTATCGGAGTTGCGCACGGATGAGCGTATGTGGCTGCAAATTTTGGTTCGTCCCACACCCGACGGATGGCAGAAAAAGGGTTTGAATTACGCGCAAAAGGTTCGAGAGGGAACTGATCCCTCCAGCATGTCCCTGTTTTCCGGTTTTAACAAGCTTGTGTTGGCTGAACTCAAAGGACTTTTTGAAAACATTGTACTTTTTGGGTGGTTGGTTAGACGAGAACCCGAGGCAATGGGCAAACCGATGGGTGCCCCTCCGCCGAGGCTTTCCGCCATTCAGGATCTGGAGCTACAGGCGATTGAAAACAAGTTGTCCAGGATGGGATTTGAAGTAGAGGTAAGGGTAATGACCGAAAGCGGATCGGGCGCGGGCAGAGTAGAAAGTAACTTACGGGCGCTCCTAGCCTCTTTAAAGCAGTTTTCCTCGCCGGCGCTGAACTCTTTTACCTCTCGCATTATTCCTGATAAGGTTGCCGCCCTTGACCACTTTAAGACCCGCAGCCTTAATGGAGAGGATAGTTTTATTTTGACCTCCGATGAACTGGCGACCGTTTTTCATTTACCTTCCGCGCATATCGAAACCCCGGACATTTCTTGGGTGCTTTCCAAAAAGTCAGAGCCCCCAGTTGGCCTCCCTACTAAAGATTGTTGTTACATCGGAGAAACAGTTTACAGAAGCCGAAAAGTAACTTTTGGTATAAAAGAGGGCGACGACCGGCTCCGTCACTTATACATCATTGGTAAGTCAGGCACGGGCAAATCTACTTTATTTGAAACCATGATCAGCCAGGACATGGCTAAGGGGTTTGGTGTAGGTATCCTAGATCCACACGGAGAGACCATCGAAAAAGTTTTGGAGCGTATTCCCGATAATAGGGTGGAGGATGTAATTTATTTTGATTCTTCCGATGTAGACCGGCCCTTAGGTTTTAATTTGATGGAGCTCGATGACCCTTCCCAGAAAAACCTGACGGCTTCAGCGTTAGTTGCCGCTATAAAGCACAATTTTGAATATTCCTGGGGGCCAAGGCTTGAATATCTGCTCAACTATTCAATTTTGACCCTTTTGGAGGTGCCGGGGACGACCATGTTAGGTATCACCCGCCTCTTGGAAGACGACAACTACCGCAAGTTTATTTTGCACTTTGTCAAGGATCCTGTGATTGTCCGCTTTTGGGAGATGGAATATAGGAACATGAAGGGTAATCAAAAGCTGGTAACCGAGGCGATCGCGCCGATTCAAAACAAGGTAAATAGGTTTTTGGCTTCCACCACCATTAGAAATATTCTAGGTCAGGCAAAATCTACCGTGGATATTGGGGGGGCCATGAACGACGGAAAAATCTTACTGATGAACTTGTCTAAGGGGAAAATCGGTAGTGACAACTCTAATTTGTTGGGAGCGCTTTTGGTGTCGCGTATCCAATCTATGGCCTTACAGCGGGCTAAACTTGCTCCGGAGGAGCGTCGACCCTTTTATCTGTATGTAGACGAGTTTCAGAACTTTGCCACCGGCAGCTTTGAGGAAATTTTATCTGAATCGCGTAAATATGGGTTGGGATTGTATTTGACTAATCAGTTTACCGCACAGTTATCGGAAGAGTTACAGCGCGCCGTGTTTGGTAACGTGGGAACAGTGGCCTCGTTTTCGGTAGGGGCGTCGGATGCTCATGTTATGGCCTTCGAGTTCGCACCTTATTTTGATGAGGCGGACGTGATTTCTTTGGAGAAGTTTCGCATTTACCTGAGACTTATGATAGACGGAATGACCTCACATCCCTTTATGGCCAAGATTATTACTCCGTGGTTAGATGAATCAGGGATTGTGCCGCCCCAGACCTCAAACAAGGAGCGGGTTTTAGAGATGAGCCGCCAAAAGTACGGTACGCCTATAGAGGATGTTTCCAAAAAGATAAATAAATGGGTAGAAACCCCTTTTGATAAGGGAATGGCTGTAGCTTTGGAGATGCGTGACAAGGCGAAGGATAGGGGAGAGAGTAGGGGAGAGGATGGCACAGAACAGGCAAAAAAGGTATAATAGGCGGCAATTGAAAGTAAATCATGGGAGATGCTGACGTTCAAAAACTAAAAAACCTAATAAATAAGTTTAACCGGGAATCTTCCGAGTTGCTAAAAAAGATAGAGCAGGGGAGTGGTAAGAGTTATAAAGATGTGCCTGGTATAGAGGGTGTGTTTGACGGTGTCAGTATGATTTCCGAAACCGGCGAGAAATACGAGGTTCCGGCAAATTATGCAGCCAAGTCCCGGATTGTTTATGGCGACCGGTTAAAATTGGTTGAAGAGGGCGGCAAGAAACTTTTTAAACAAATCAGCCGAGTGGAGAGGAAAAGGATCGAAGGAGTTTTAAGTCAAAAGGATGGAAAGTGGTTTTTGTTGACGGATATCGGCTCGTACAAGATTTCCGATGTGGCGGCCGACTTTAATAAAGCTGAAATCAATTGTGACGCGGTGGCGTTCATTCCAGAAAATGATGCCAATGCTTCCTATGCCGCGCTGGATGAAGTGAGAGTGGAGAAGGTAAAAAAGCTGGGGCCGGAGGCTGCTCCTAAGGTTGAATCTAAGAGCGAATCCAAACCTAAACCCAATCCTCCAGGCGCCAAAAAAGTGGAAAATAAAGTCGAGCGAAAGGTCGAAGAAAAGAAGGCTACGCTAGAAGAAGACGATCTGCGGTAATCCTCAACATCCCCACCCAACACCTCAATTAAATCATCTCTTTTTCCTGTGCGGGGATCTCGATTTCGGGTTCTTCTTCATCAAGTGAACCCTTTTTTAGATAGGGTCTAACGCCCTGCTTTTGTCCGGGGAACACCGGGACACTTGATTTCAATAACAGCGTAACATTCGTACCCGCACCCCTCACAAACATGGCAGAGACAACGGCATTTTCCTTCTTTGCCGCGTTTAATCTTTGGGTTATTAAGGGTAGTTTAGTCTCAAATATAAGCACCTCTCCTTTACGAGGCATCTTTTTGTAAAACTTGGTGCACCTCTTGTTGGTTTTTACCTCGATTTCCTCACCGGGGATAAAGTCCTTGGCCCCTATTCCCTTAGCTGTTATCGATTGTTCCAGTTCGTAAGTGGTGCCGGACTCCATGATAAGAGATTGAGAGTTCACATGGGAACTTGTCTTTTCGCGTTTCCCTTTGGCGGCCAGTTCAAAGTTTTTTCTGGCAATAGTATTTACAGGATCAACGTCCAATATCTCCTTAAACATCTTTCGAGCCTTGGTAAACTCCCTAAGTTGGATATAGGCCCGCCCTAGACGATTTTTCGCCTCAAGGTTGTCGGGAGCCTTGTCTAGTACTTGCTGATTTGCCTCTACTGCCTCCTTCCAATTGCTTTTGAGTGCACAGTCAATCGCCTTCTTATGAAGGGAATTTAGGTTTACTTGCATGGGTATGAACTTATCAGAAACGCATAAGTTGTCAAGTGGTATTTACAAAAGATTGCGTAGAGGCTTATGCTAGAATAGATTTTGAGTTAGATGGGTTTGTTATTACTATGAGTGGACATTCTAAGTGGTCGACAATAAAACGAGCTAAAGCGGCCAATGATGCCAAAAGGAGTAAGGTGTTTTCCAAGTTGAGTAGATTGATTGCCACGGCGGCCCGGCAGGGTGGGGGAGACCCCGGTTCCAACCCAGGGTTGCGCCTAGCAATGGAAAAGGCTAAGCATGCCCGCATGCCTAAAGACAACATTGACAAGGCTATAAATAAGGGGTTGGGTAAGTCCGGAGACGGCATGAAATTTGAATCGGTAGTTTATGAAGGGTATGGGCCTGAGGGAGTGGCTTTTTTGATCCAAGCGCTTACGGATAACAAGAATAGAACGGTGGCTGAGATTAGAGGCGTTTTTAGTAGGGTAGGGGGTTCATTGGGCACCGCGGGGAGCACTACCTATATCTTTGCTGACAAGGAAAACCCTGTGTTCGAGGTGGATATTTCAGACGATGCAATGGCCAGAAAATTGGTGAGCTTGGCAGAGACTTTGGAAGATCATGATGACGTGCAGGAAGTATATGCTAATTTTAACCTAGTGGGGGGTTTGGGGAATAGATAAATGTCGAAGGAGAAGGAAAAAGGGAAGGAGAAAGAGAGGAAGAAGGGGCTAGAGTTTTCCGAGGAGATGACGACGTTTATTGAAGAGGCGAAAAAGGCGCAAAATCTTTGTATAATGGGAATTGATCCCGGTACCGCAAAGACGGGATGTGCTGTTGTTACAATAAACCCTAAGAATAAGAGTAAAAAAATTACTCTAGTGGAGAGTCGTTTGATCGAGACCTCTAAAGATTTGGAAATGCCTCGCCGTTTAAAACTTTTGCATAGGGATTTGCTTGAAATGATGCGAGAATTTCGCCCCGATGTAGTGTCGATTGAGAGGTTGTTTTTCAACACTAATGTGAAGACTGCGATGAGTGTAGGTCAGGCTAGGGGGGTTACAATGCTTGCGGCCGCCGGTGTGTGCGCTCCCGTGTTTGAATTCACCGCTCTGGAGGCTAAAATGGTGGTAACCGGATACGGACGGGCATCAAAAACGGACATGCAAGAAGGTATCAAGAATTTCTTTCGGTTGAAGGAAATAATTAAATCTTATGATGCCAATGACGGCGTGGCAATGGCCCTCTGCTTTGCTCACAAAATATTAGGCTATGAGATTAAGTCTTAAGCTTAGATTAGATAAAAAACATAAATATTTGATTTATACTCTGATTGTTGGGGCGCTGCTGCTTTTGTATTCGGTGGTGGAGGCGGGAGACCGTGGTTTTGTGATTGCCTTTACAATTTTGGTAGTCCTATTCGGAAACTTTCTAACTCAATATTCCTATTTCAAATCCCACGGTTTTTGGACGTACCTAATCAATCTGCTTCTCCCTTTGCACTTGATTGCGGGGGCAGTTTCATCCGTTCTGTTTTTCCCTAATTTAAGTTTTTACTTTAGGGTCTTTACCATGCTTGTTTTTGCCGCGGTCTTTTACATCTATTTGCTCATTAACAATGTCTTTTTGGTGGTCTACGAAAAAAAGGAACTAATTCCATTGTATAGGGTGGCGGTCACCTGGGGTCAGATAATTCTGGTGATTATTGCCATTCCATATTTCGCCGGAATTTTCAAAGCCCCAATCGGGGTGTGGGGGCAGAACTTGGTAGTGGCTGTCTCGTCTCTACTTTTTTCTTTGTATATGTTGTGGGCGTTTGAGTTTGATAAAAATAATAAACAGTTAAATTTTTTTCATAAAGTAGTTTTGGGTGCGTTCGTATTTTTTATCATCTTGGTTAGTGGGGTGGGGGTATCCTTTATTTCCACGGAATCATTTTTGCGCTCGATTTTGATGGCAGTGGGGTTGATGTTTGGGCTGAGCTACCTCCAGGCCCACTTGAACAACACCGTGACCCGGGGGATGGTGGTGCAGTTTCTTTTTATCTTCTTGGTGTTCTTCGGACTGATGGCGACTTTTAGTTGATTTGGCGTGGCCGACCTTGAGCATTTGTCGCTATGAAAGTCAAAAACGGGGTAGGGTAGGGTAGCATACTATAGGGTGGTCTGCTAGGGTTAGGGGGGAGAATTGTCATATATTTGTACTTCATTCGGTAGACGTCGCTTTTGTCATACTTATTTTCCCGTGAATTTATTTTTATTTTTTGCTGTTTAGTGTGGATAAGTTGTTGAGTTCGCAGATTTTTGATTTTTTGGTCGGGCTCGGCCGCGAAATTATATTTAATCATTGGGTCTAAAGCTTATTTTGGTCCCCCGGAAGCTTATTTTTGTATTTTCCACCCCTATTTGGGTGTATGTGCCTGTATTCTGGCCACCTCCTATCTCGCGTCGTTAAACATACATTATACGACGTGTCGCCTGTCGAAGATTCGATGTCCCCTTTTGCTAATCTAGGTCAAAAAATTCTCCCCTTTTATTTTTCGTAAATTATTTTAAAAGTTAAGATTAATTTAGACACTACTCCCCTTTTGTACTTATTTCTTTCTTTTTTCTTCCTCCGTTTTCTACTTTCCGATTTCCATTACCCGCAAACACCCGACTATTTTTGGCTGATGTGGTAGAATTTAATTAGTTTAGAGGCGGCTTTAAAATGGCTCTATAAAGGGCAAAACAGGGGCCCTAGAACGCTCTCTAAGCGACTTTTTATCAAAACATGAGTGTAACTACGTCTCGAAAAGAAATAGAACCCCTAATCATCCGGTATTTGGAGCATTGTGAGGTGGAAAAAAATTTATCTCAGTACACGATCAAGATGTACCATTTTTATTTAACCGATTTTCACGGGTGGGCCAAAAATTATTTGCGAAAAGAGTCGGTGCGGGCGTTGGACATCGATTCGGAAATGATCAAGAAGTATCGGTTGCACTTAAACCGTCGGATTAGCTCTAAATCCCATGAGGAGTTTAAGCGAACCACCCAAAAGACGTTTTTGGTGGCTCTACGATCCTTTTTGAAGTATCTGGTGGTGGAAGAGGGTATGTCTGTCATATCCCCCGAACAAATAGTGCTAGGTAAAATTGAAGAACATGCACCAAAAGTTTTGGCGGAAGAACAATTAAAAAACCTATTTCGCGTTCAAAATTTGGATAAAAGGTCGGGTTTGCGTGATCGCGCCATCTTAGAAGTGCTCTACAGCACCGGGCTTCGTGTCAGTGAGTTAACGTCGTTAAACGTTGAAGATGTCAATCTTAATTCCGGTGAGTTTACGGTGGTTGGAAAAGGTCGAAAAGTACGCACGGTTTACTTGAGCGACTCGGCGGTTTCGGCTTTACGTCACTATTTGGATACCCGTCAAGATGCTTTTAAGCCTCTGTTCTTGCGTTATAGCGGCAAAAAAATGGATGAAGCCGATTTTGACGGTGAATCTTTGAGATTAACCCCCCGCAGTGTGCAAAGATTGGTTAAAAAGTACATTTTACGTGCCGGAATCGGGGTTGACGCTACCCCGCATACCTTGCGTCACAGTTTTGCTACGGGTTTATTGCGTGAAGGTGCTGATTTAAGAAGCGTACAGGAGCTTTTGGGCCACAGTAATGTGTCTACTACTCAAATTTATACCCATGTGACAAGTAAACAGTTAAAAGACGCGCACAAAGAGTTTCATAAGGACATTGAGGAATTGTAAGTTGCTAGAAGTGTGAGGCGTTGTCCCAAATTCCCTTTTTAGTTTAGGTGAGCCACGACTTAATTGGCTCAAAGCTTTTTCGGTGGATATCGCAGATTCCGTGGTCGAAAATGGCCCTAATGTGCTTTTTGGTCCCATACCCTTTGTGTTGATTGAAGCCATATTTTTTATAATCATCGCGCTCCTCATGCAGTTTAATCATCATCTCGTCTCTAAAGACTTTGGCTACAATGGAAGCGGCAGCCACGGTAATGCTTATCACATCCCCCCTTAGCAAATTGGTCTGAGTGTGTGCGGCTAGCTCTTTTATTTCAAAGGTGTCGGTTAAAACATGATGCGGGGCCCTTTTAAGTTTGGTAACCGCTTTCAAAAACCCCATCTGGGTGCAGGCGGATATCCCCTTTTGGTCTAAGATATTGGGTTTTATAATCTCAATGGAATAGGAAACCGCATTTTTAGTTATAAAATCACTCAGAACCTTACGCTTTTTAGGGGTTAAAAGCTTGGAGTCCTTGATTTGGCTGTATTCCGCCAGCTCCTCCGACAAGACGTCGTTAAACCTTGGAGCTCTCGTTGCGTCATATAAATGGTTTTTATCCAAAATAACCGCCCCTACTACCATTGGCCCCGCCAAGCACCCGCGCCCCACCTCATCTACTCCGGCAATCAGCCCAACTCCCCTGCCCCACAACTCATTTTCATGTTTTAAATTTTCTGGAAACATCGCCGAGTTCAAAATTTACTCATTTGTCACCACTGACTTGGTCAATTGTTTTCAAAACGATATCAATTGCTTCCTGAACGTCTTTGGCTCCCTCTACAAATGCCCCTGCCGCCGCTTTGTGCCCTCCTCCGCCGAGTGCTTTAGCAATTTTTAAAACGTCACAGCCCTTTGTACGTGCGCGGAAGGCTACTCTATAAACCTCCGGTGTTTTGGCGTCTTTGACAAAAAAGGCAAAATCCACTCCCTTTACTCCACGAATCCAAATAGCAGGTGACCCCATATGCGCTTTTAGCAAGTTTCCCCCAACACTTCTCATGTCTTCGCGCGTGGCATACGAGTAAGTACATTTGCGCTCCAAATCAACCTCCATTCTGGAATACACAATGGCCCTGTACTTTAAGACTTCCGGTGGGTGGCTCAAGGTTAAAGCTTCTATAAGTGAAAACATATCAACCCCCATATCCAACAGCTCTGCCGCAGCCCTCAAATCGTCGGAAGTTACACCGGAAAATTGAAAGTACCCCGAATCGGTAATCATGCCCAAAAGTAAATTTGTACCCATTTCCAAAGTGATATCGGCGTCCCACGCTTTAAGCAGTTGATAAAGGACTATGCACGTGGACGTGGCGGTCTTGTCTACAAAGTTAAGATCGCCAAAATAATCGTTGACCTCGTGATGATCTATGTTAATAGTGAAAAGGTTTGCGGGTGGTGTAAAGTCCATTTTGTTGGTAGTGCGGGTTTTGGCCCCGGCATCCAACATGATTAAAAAGTCATATTTTTTGTAGTCAACCGTTCGTGGGTCTACTTTTTCCTTTACGGGCGAGGTATCGGATAATTCGTGCGCCGTATCGGGAAGCGTGCCCTCGTAAAATACCTCTCCCTTTTTGCCCAGTTGGTCTAAAAATAATTTCATGGGTAATGCCGATCCCAGCGCGTCAAAGTCGAATCGGCAGTCCATGAAAATCAATATATTGTCGGAGTCTTTTATCTTCTGCAGGATTTCTTGAGGTGTGTTGTTTTTTTGGCTCATACTCAGCTTTCGTTCGGGCTGTGGGCTGTTTACTCGGCGGTTTCTATTATTTCCTCGCCTTTTTCATCTTGGGTGCTACCTAAAAAGGTTACGGAGGTTACTTTGTCGCTAGTACCCAGTCTAATAAGCCTTACTCCCTGAGTATTTCGCCCCAACTGCGGAATTTCTTTGGCCGACATTCTAATAATCTTCCCGCTGGAAGTGGCGATTAAGGCATCAGCCTTGGATTTTGGCGGTTGCACTTGGGCGTACACCACTTTTCCGGTTTTGCCGGTTGCTTTGTAGGTTAAAATCCCAGACCCGGCGCGGTTTTGAACCTTATATTCTTTTAACTTAGTCTTTTTACCATAACCACCCTGTGTAACCACAATTAGATCGCCCTCTTTACCCTTTTCATCAATTACCACCATTCCAACCACCTTGTCGTCTGCTTTAGCTAATTTTATCCCCGTAACTCCGGCGGCGGCGCGCCCCATTGCTCTAACAGCAACCTCTTTGAATCTTATGGACTGCCCTTCCCAAGTGGTTAACATTACATTGTCATTTCCACCGGAAAACCCTGCCCGTACCAAGCTGTCATCAGCACTCAATTTAATGGCCATAATTCCCGAGGAGCGAATATTGTCAAACTCTTTAATGGCGGTCCTTTTCACGTGCCCTTTTTCAGTGGAAAAGACCACGAAACCCTTATCTTTAGCCAATTCCTGCGCGGATAAAGCCAAAAACGACTGTATACTTTCGTCCTGAGCAATGTTCAAAAAGTTAATTAGGGCCGTTCCCTTGGCGGTTCGAGTGGTTTCAGGAATTTCCCAGACGCGCATTTTGTGTACCTTACCTTTACTGGTGAAGAAAAGCGCATAGTCATGGGTATTACAGGTTCTAATCTTGTCTACTTCGTCCTCGTCCTTTAGGACTTGGCCAATAACCCCCTTGCCTCCCCTACCCTGCTTTTTGTAGGTGTCCTCTTTTAGGCGCTTAATGTAGCCGCTTTTGGAAATGGACACAATGCAGGTGGCTTCGGCAACCAGGTCTTCCTCGCTTAGTTCCCCTGCTTTTGACTTTATCACCTTGGTTTTTCGCTCGTCCCCATACTTTTCTTTTATTTCGGTAAGTTCGGCGGACATAGTGTCGATTATCCTTTGGGGGGAGGCTACTAATCCTTGATGGTCTTTGATGGTTTCTATAATCTGCTTCAACTCATCTTCGATTTTTTGGCGTTCTAAAGCGGCTAGCCGGCGTAATTGCATATCCAGAATGGCTTGCGCCTGAATATCGGACAGTTTAAAGGTTTTCATTAAGCCCGCTTTAGCTGTTTCGACGGTTTTACTACCCCTAATCAGTTTGATCACCGCGTCCAAGTTATCCAAGGCTATTTTAAGACCTAACAGTATGTGCTCGCGCTCTTTGGCCCGTTTGAGTAAATATAGGGTGCGGTTTATGACTATTTGTTGTCGGTGCTTTAAAAACTCTTCTAA
The DNA here is from genome assembly GCA_964516255.1 of uncultured Candidatus Saccharibacteria bacterium. Taxonomy (GTDB): domain Bacteria; phylum Patescibacteriota; class WWE3; order UBA101185; family UBA10185; genus CAZEWQ01. The sequence goes on along the minus strand of CAZEWQ010000006.1, from coordinate 6,221 downwards.
AAGGACCTTTAGAGTAAAGGTTTTTGGTTCGTTGTTTAGCAAGGCCACCATGTTAACGTTGAAAGTGTTTTGTAACTGAGTGTATTTGTAGAGCTGATTTTGAAGCTTTTTGGGCGCCACGTCCTTTTTAAGTTCAATAACAACGCGCATTCCCTTGCGGTTGGACTCGTCACGTAGGTCGCTAATACCTTCTAATTTTTTACTTTTAACTAAGTCGGCAATTTTGGCCAGCAGAGTAGATTTGTTGACCATATAAGGGATTTCGGTGACGATCAACTTGATTTTTCCACCTTTAACCTCTTCGAACTCCATTTTGGCGCGGGTTACAATGCGCCCACGGCCGGTAGCATATACCTGAACAATCTCTTTGTGGTCATAAATAGTGCCTCCGGTGGGAAAATCGGGTCCTTTGATGTGTTGGGTCAAATCTTCGACTGTAGCAGTGGAAGAGAAATCGGCCTTAGTAACCTGTAATTTATCGGTCTTTTTGGGTGCTTGCCCTATATTGTCGGCTTTTTCGATCAAACAGTGAAGGCCGTCAATGAGTTCGCTTAAATTATGGGGTGGAATGTTGGTAGCCATACCAACAGCAATTCCGGTGGCGCCGTTCATTAGTAAGTTGGGTAACACTGCCGGTAAATATTTGGGTTCCTCGTTTTGAAGGTCATTCATGTAAAAACCCACTGTTTCCATGTTGATGTCGCGATACAAATCCTCGGAGATTTTAGATAGTTTGGCCTCGGTATACCGCATTGCCGCCGGGGGATCGCCGTCAATAGAACCAAAGTTTCCTTGTGGAAAGACAAGCGGGTACCTAAGCGAAAAATCTTGGGCCATTCGAACCATGGCGTCATAAACCGAAGTGTCACCATGAGGGTGGTACTTTTTAAGCACTTCCCCTACTACCGCAGCCGATTTGTGGAATTTTCCGCTAACGGTATAGCCCTGATCTTGCATAGCGAAAACTATTCGGCGTTGTACCGGCTTTAATCCGTCTCGTATGTCGGGTAGCGCCCGTGAAACAATAACTGACATGGCGTAGTCGAGGTAAGCGCTTTGCATAACCTCGGTAACATCGGTTGGGGTTATATTTGGGTCCGGGGGAGCTTTGGGTTTTTGGGGCACTTTAGGGGGTGTGCCATTGACTAAGGATGCAATTTCCTCTTTCCCCTCCTTCTTTTTTTCGTTGTCTTCAGGTTTTGTAGCCATGTTACTTGGTAATTCTATCAAACCACATTACTTTTTCGATTGCGGGGGCAATGTCTTTCTTGCGGCTGGTTCTTTCCCCAATGTCTATTAAATTAGACTCCCCTACCCCACTAAAAGCCTCCTCTAACACCTTTTTATCTTTTTCGGTGGAAGAATAGATGACTTGCGAAGTTGCCTTTAGAATGTCGGTTACAACGCAGTAGGCTAGGTCTAGAGCGTCTTGGACTTTAATTTCTTCCAGTGCGCTCACAATTTTTTCCTTTTCTGCCAGCACTTTTTCGGGTTCAACGGTCTCAATTTGGTTTATAAAGATTTTTTTACCCCCGAAATTAAAAACCTTACTGTCTTTTCGGACAATTTCCTCGGCAGACAACTCTGAGAGGTCGGATTTGGCCTTAAAAATGTCAAAAGTCAGTTCCTCTAAATCCTCGCCTAGTTCTTGGGCTAACTTTTTAGCCGTTTTGGTGTCGTAATCGGTGGTAGTACTCGATTTTAGCCCCTGAGTGTCCGATAAAATGGCTGCCAAGATCAGGCCGCTCATTCCTTTTGAAGGGGTGACGCCCTGTGTTTCGAACTGCTCGTAGATAATGGTACTGGTGGATCCGTAGGGTTTTATACTTATCACTATCGGGAAAAAAAAGTTCACATTAATTTTGTGATGGTCAACAATTTCCAAAATTTGCTCAGCAGCGACTTTGTCGTGTCTTTGAGCCTCTTCGTTGTGGTCTACCAGTATAAACTTGTCCTCTGGGGAAATTTCGCAGTCATCTAGAGCCTTGGGCATCTCCACGCCAAATTTTTCAAAGACAAACAAGGTTTCTTTATTGGGTTCCCCCGATCTCACCGGAATAATTTGGGCGTCTTCGTACCTGCCCCGCTCTTTCAAGAACTCCGTATATTCCACAGCTGCAGCAATGGAATCTAAATCAGGAGATATATGTCCGGTTATATATATTTTCATGCGGTTTCCTTAAGTAATATCGATGTTCGCCTCTTGCGCGTGAGACTGAATAAAGCGTTTGCGCGGAGCAACTTCTTCTCCCATGAGCATACTAAAAACCTCATCTGCTTTAGCGGCATCCTCAATGGTAATTTGTTTCAACTTGCGGGTCTCGGGGTTCATAGTGGTTTCCCAAAGTTCCTCGGCGTTCATCTCTCCCAGACCTTTAAATCGTTGGATGATAGCTTTTTTGCCCGCCTCGGTTTTTGCAAAGGCGGCGCGCCCGGCCTCATCAAAAAGATATTTCTTCTCCTTGCCCCAAGTGGCTTTGTACAAAGGCGGTTGGGCAATGTAAACGTATCCCCCTTCTACGAGTTCATGCATGTGTCGATAGAAGAAGGTTAAGTGTAGGGTAGCAATATGGCTTCCATCAACGTCGGCGTCTGCCATCAGTATCAATTTATGGTAGCGCAACTTCTCTGGATTGTACTGCTCACCGATTCCGGCGCCCATGGCTATAATAAGGTCTTTATATTTATCGTTGTCTACGATTTTGTCCAGTCGGGCGCGCTCAGTGTTTAGGGTTTTTCCAAAAATAGGAAGTATAGCTTGGTGGTCACGGTCACGCCCTTGTTTGGCCGATCCTCCTGCTGAATCGCCCTCGACAATGAAAAGTTCGGCTGTTTCGGGGTCTTTGTTGCTGCAATCGGCCAGTTTTCCGGGTAGCACTCCCCCACCTTCTAAAATACTCTTTCTGATTACGGCGTTTCGAGCGGCTTTGGCGGCAAGTCTGGCCTTCATGGTTAAAATGTTTTTGCCGATAATGGCTTGGGCGTCCCGCGGGTTTTCTTCAAAAAAGATATCCAGGGCCTCTTTGACCACGTTTTCTACTATTGGGCGAACATTGGAGTTGCCCAATTTTCCTTTGGTTTGGCCCTCAAACTGAACTTCTTCCAATTTCACCGAAACAATAGCCGTTAGTCCTTCCGCTAGGTCAGCCCCCTGTAGATTTTCATCCTTTTCTTTTAATAACCCGTTTTTTCTGGCGTACTCATTGACTGCTCTGGTTATGGCTGCCCTAAGCCCTGATAGATGTGTCCCGCCTTCGATAGTCTTTATGTGGTTGGCAAAACTTAGAATGTTCTCGTTGTAGGTATCATTATATTGAAGTGCCGCCTCGACGGTAACGTTGTCAACCTCTTTGTTAGCGTAAAAAATATTGGGATTGGTAATGGTTTTGTTGCGATTGAGCGCACGTAAAAAGGTTTTGATCCCACCTTCAAAATAAAAATTGTACCGCAATTCCCCCTCTCGATGATCAATCAGTTCAAAACGGATGCCGGCTGTTAAGTAGGCATATTCGCGAAGCTGAGTGATAAAAAATTTAGTTCTGAAGCTGATGTCTTCAAAAATAGTGTCGTCAGGATAAAATTCCACGATAGTCCCTGATTTTTGCCCCCAGTCCTCAATGTTTAGGTTCCAAGGAGCCCCCTTTATTTTAGATCTTGGTTTTTTGGGATCAATTTTGGCCACCGGTCCTAAAACCTCTCCGCCTTTTTCGTATTCTTGCATGACCACGGCGTTATCACGTTTGACAATAACTCGGCACCATTTGGATAAAGCGTTGACGACGGAGGCTCCGACACCGTGCAGGCCACTGGAAACCTTATATCCGCCCCCACCGAATTTCCCTCCGGCGTGCAGCTTGGTAAAGGCTAACTCTAAGGCCGAGACTCCGTAGCCCTTCTTCTCTCCATAGGGAACTCCACGGCCGTTGTCATAAATGGCTACTGCTCCGTTAGCAAAAAACTCTACAATGATATGGTCGCAGTATCCGGCAATCCCCTCGTCCATAGAGTTGTTGACGATTTCGGTGACTAGGTGGTGTAGGCCCTCGACTCCGGTAGAGCCGATGTACATTCCGGGGCGGCGGCGCACGGGTTCGAGACCCTCTAAGACTTGAATTTGCTCTGCGCTGTAGTCCCCAACCTCCTGAACTTTTCCTTTATTGGTGTCATTAGTCATGACTTATACATTGTAATCGATTTGGGGGATTTGTTCAATTACCAATATCTAGCGCTAAATGCTCTAAGGCTAATCGTAGGTTTACGTTGGTTTTTTCTAAATCTGCTATGACCTTTAAAATGGTTTTCATTGCTTGTTGGTACTTACCGGCGGTCCGCAACTCCCCTACCCAACCTTTTAGTGTCTCTACAACCTCGTCTCGATCGTGTTTGGCTAATTCTTCCGCTTGGGTCAGTCGTGTGCCTTCGGTTTCGCTCAAAAGATCAAGGATGGAGATAGAGAAACCCTCTTTTTCAATCGCGACGCCGGTTTTAGGGCGAAGTTTCACCTTTTGACACCGCGATAGCACAGTGGGCAGCAAATCACTTTCCTTTTGAATGCAAACGACAATGGAAACGTAAGTCGGGTGCTCCTCCAAGACCTTGAGCAAGGCGTTTTGTGCCTCCTCGGTCAGTTGCCACCCTTCCGTTACGACTACCGCCTTATTTTCCCCTAAAAACGGTTTCTTAGATAAAAAAGATTTAATTTCCCGGATTTGCTGGATTCCAATACTCCTCTTCCCTTCTAAAGCTTCTAAAAACGTCACATCGGGATTCCCTTCCCCTATTCCCAGCCCCAACTCCGTCAAAAGTTCTGCCACTTTTTGTTTGCAGGCCGCGTTATCACCGGAAATTATTGCAATAGATCCTTGCATATTGGTATCATTAAAACATAAAAAGTGCGCTTGCGCGTACAACTAAGCCTGCCATGCTAGATCAACTAACTAAACCTAAACCCAAGCCCGGGTCAAAGTCCTTGGAAGATATTTTAGTCCAGAAGGGATTCCTTCAGCCGGAGCAGTTGGCGACCATTAAATCAGATAGCGTAACTACAGGAAAACCCGTGGGACAGCTGATTAAATCCGGTGAGTATGTAACCGATGAGGAGTTGGCGGAATCCTTGGGCGAATTTTATGGTATTGAGTATGTGACCCTGCGCGGAAAACCCATAAAAATCGAGATCCTCGACCTTATTCCGGTGGCGTTGGCCGAAAGATACAAGGTTGTCCCTTTTGAGCTGAAGGGTGATCGGCTCTTTTTGGCTATGCACGATCCTATGGATCTGCAGACCATTGAATTTGTCGAACGCAAAACAAGATACAAAGTTGTCCCTTTTATTTCTAGTACCAAAAATATAGAGCGAGTGCTGGATGAGCAGAAGAGCCGCGCTATTGCAGCAGAAATAAGTGCTGCTATGGAAGAGATAAACCAGGACACTTTGAAAATCGAGGAATCTCAAGGGGTGTTGGATGAGGCTACACTGCGGGATGCACCGGTGGCTCGAATTGTAGGTGTAGTTTTGGAAACAGCGGTGAAAACAGGTGCCTCCGACGTTCATTTGGAACCGGCGGAAGGTCAGTCTCGGCTTAGATATCGAATTGACGGAGTCCTAGAGGAAAAGAGATTTATTCCCAAGGAAATGCACGATGCTATTGTCACCCGTATAAAAATTTTGGCTAAAATGAAGATCGATGAGAGGAGGGTTCCTCAGGATGGGCGGTTTAAGGTCCAAGTGGGCGAGTTTACTACCGATTTGCGTGTTTCTTCTCTTCCCACGGTGTTTGGGGAAAAAATTGTAATTAGGCTCTTACAAAATGAGGCCAACGTTTTTGCCTTTAAGGATTTGGGTTTGCGGGGCTTATCTTTGCGAAGGTTTGAGGAAGCATTGCTTAAACCCACCGGAATGATCTTGGTGACCGGCCCGACCGGCTCAGGTAAGACGGTCACTTTGGCCTCGGCACTGCACAAACTTAATACCGTGCGCGTAAACATCATAACTCTTGAAGATCCGGTAGAAATTAGGGTTCCCGGAGTCAATCAGGTGCAAGTTAACCGAGATGCCGGACTTACTTTTGCCACCGGTCTGAGGTCGTTTTTGCGTCAGGATCCCAACATTATCATGGTAGGAGAGATTCGGGACTCTGAAACGGCGGAGCTGGCAGTACAGGCTGCTCTAACAGGACATTTAGTGCTGTCGACTTTGCACACTAATTCCGCAGCGGCATCAC
>CAZEWQ010000005.1:0-17232 GCA_964516255.1 uncultured Candidatus Saccharibacteria bacterium | reverse complement strand
ACTACAACCTTAACACTGAAAGAATAAACCCAAAAGAATGGATGGATTTGGTTGACCCAGAAGACACTGTAATAGGAAAAGCTACAAGGAAAGAAATTTATAGGGAGGGTGTAAACAACTATAGAGTCGTGAATGTTTTCTTGTTTAACGAGTCCGAAGAGATATGGTTACCCATTAGAAGTAAAGATAAATCAATTTTCCCCAGCTGTTACGATTTCTCTTGCGGTGAACATGTGAATAGCGGTGAAGAATACTTGGCAGCAGCAATAAGAGGAGTTAATGAAGAACTAAATCTGGACGTCACAGAGGCTGATTTAGAGGAGCTAGTCTACCTAAATCCTTCCCAAGTTTCATCTTTTATGAAAATCTACAAGTTAGAAGTAGACAAAGCTCCTGCATACAATAAAAAGGACTTCATGAGTGCTAGTTTCCATTCTGTTGAAGAAATACAAAAATTGATTGAAGAAGACATACACAAATTCAAAAGCGACATTCCTAAGGTATTAAAAATCATCTTCCCTAATTCTTAGCACTTATAAAAAGACTCATGTTTCACTTCAACACCTACTGGAACTAACAAACTCTCGTCAAACTTCTCTACATTCCAGTTCTCAAAAATAGATTCTGCGAGTGGCAGAAGCTGTTCAAGATTTATCGCTCCTTCTCGACCAGAAAAATTTACCACCATTGCTTATTGTAACAACAAACACCCGATTCTAAATTTTAAAGATTTGACATTATCACCAAAACTTTCTATGTGATAAACTGGACGTATAATAAGAAACGAACAATTACCAGAACCCTCTCAAGAAGAATATATTGAATTCCCACAACAGCGGGTAACAGAAACACAAGGAATGGAAATCGGTGTGGAGAAACTGGTTGCGTTGGAGGAGAAAACAGGAGGCTTAGGAGCATTTCTACATCTTCTACAAAGATCAAATGAAATAAGGGAAACCATTGAAAATGGCAATCTTCATGGTTTAAGCAGTAAAGATGCCTTTGAAAAAATTTGGAGTATGCACACAGGTGATACTAGCGAAGAGAAGGCACTAGCATATAGAGAGGGTGGTGGATACACAATTGAAGAGTGGCGTTCTAAACTAAAAAGCAAAGTTGATAGTATGCAATATGTTAGGGAGATAGAGGGCCTTCCTCCAATGCTATTTACGTTACCTGAACCTCCGAAACAAGAGATTGCGGATATGTTCTTTGAAATGACTGATGGACTTATCGCGGATCCTCAGAACTTCAAGGGGATGTGGACACAAGCTTCACTATCAGCAGCCGTATTACAGGCACAGCTTAGGTGGTTACATCCCAAAAGGGATGGTAATGGAAGGAGTGCCGAAGATTGGATGTTATGGTACCAAGATGAACTTGTGTTAAACGCAAAACATAAAGCCGAAACCTCAGAGGTTGGTCCATCAATGCTTTCTCTCAATATAAAACCAGTACCAGTAATAAGAGAAGATTCAATCAGATGCTGGTACAAAAATGGTCTTAGATCAAAGTATGGCACAGGCGAAGAATCTCGGGTCTCTCCCCCCTTCCTTTCAGATGGATATACCGAAGAGTACAAAAGAGAACGGAACCTAATGGAGTATGTCACACTGGAACAAAATGCATATAGAAGGAATATGTATCGCTATTTGGCAGAAGAACTTGGTTACGAGGGATTACCTGCGGATTTCCCAAATTTTATTCAGGAAAATGTATCCAAAGTGACAAACATATTCCATAAGATGTACGAAGATATCGACTCTCTTTCCCATTTTGATGGTGTTCTCCAGTTAGGAAGGGCATTAGATGAAACAGGTGAGTATAAATACACCAGAATAGAACCAAAAGAAGCCATTAAACCTGAGTATCTCGAACATAGCTAGAAAAAGTTATAAACATCGTCTCGTATGGTCGACCCCGGAAATTCCTTTTTCTTATTAGACAAGGGCGTAAGTTACTACGAGGTGTGGTAGCATGATGTATATGCGGTCACCTGAACAGCCTCTGACGTTCACAGGTTTGGAAACCCGAGAACTCATCAAAGGGACCGAATATACAAACTTATCCGGTACTTGTTTAGAAAAAGTGATTTCTTTTTTCCCTCGTGATTTGAACGCAGAGAAAGTAGTATTACTACCGGATTTATGTCCTGGAAAATCCCCCTTACCAACAGGGTGTGCAGTGGAACTCTCGTGTGAGAAACATGGGAAAGATTGGAGGAAATTTGCAGTGTCGGACGTCGGTTGCGGTATGTTGGTTGCCTCTACAAATTTGGATTTTGAAGACTTTGACTCCAATAGGCGGGCTTGGGATGAAGTATACAATCGTTTAAGAAGTAATAGAAATAAGGGTTTGGGGGACCTAGGTTCGGGGAATCATTTTTTGGACGCCGTCGTTAATTATGAAACGGAGCACGTCTATTTTGTAATTCATACAGGTTCTAGGGCGGAATCCACGAAGGTTTCCGGTTTGGTGGACAATCCCCGCAAGTTTGATGAAGAATTTGCTAATACGGTTTCATGGGCGGTTGAGAATAGGCTCGCCATAGGAGAAATTTTGAAACAAGTGTATTCGGGGATTGAGTTTGAAGTTATTTTAGATAAAAATCACAATCATTTCGAAGAAATCGATACTGGAGTCATAATAAGGAAGGGCGCTGTAAAATTGCTGCCTGATGAATTGACTGTGATACCCTCCACAATGAATGGGGATATGGTGCTTGCGCATGGGGGGAGTAGTGAGTTTCTGGAACCCCTTTTATTTTCGATGTCTCATGGGACAGGTCGGGCAAAAAGTAGAAGCGAATCAAAAGAAGATGCTCGAAACTTCGATTTTGCGGCTTTACGGAGAGCTATATATATACCGAATGGTATCTCGAATGCTTCACTAAGGACTGAAAACCCGCGTTGCTACCGCGACCTTGACGCTTGTTTAAAGTTGTTGGGAGATAGTGTTATTGTTGAGGAACGTTTGACTACCGTGGCATATATTGGGCAGGTTTAAAAGACATTAGGAACGAGTTAAATGTTCTTGCGAATAATCTCGATGCTTTATCGAACCCTCATATTAGGCTCAGGTGGGTTGAAGCCGTTATGACGGCACGTTACAGATTGTGAGGAAGGGTCCTGTTTGAAGCCCAATTTTTAGGTTGAGCCACTATGTCACAATTTAACATATTGCAATCTGCGTTGGGGAATGTTATCCTGATCGCACTGTGGAATCTTCAACCAGCAGACAGATTTTGCTAAACGTCTCTAATCAATTACATAGAGTGGAAGATAAGGTGGATATTATTGATAAAAGGACGGAAACTTATCCAAGGCTTTATGATAATATAGATAAACTCATAGGCGAAATTACCGAAAACCGCCAGGAAAGAGCCTTTATTAGCCGAAGAGTTCAAAATCATGAAAACAGGTTAAGCGATTTGGAGAAACACTTTTGAAGTGTCAAAAAGTTCCCCCACAATCCGCAATGCTATATAATCCTTTGTATGCCTAACGTTATTCTTGTAGACGAAAATGACAGTCCGATTGGTGAAATGGAGAAGCTGGAGGCGCATAAGAAAAAGCGTCTTCATCGGGCTTTTTCCATATTTATATTCAACGACCAAAAACAACTTATGTTGCAGCAACGGGCGCTGGACAAATATCACTCCGGGGGTTTGTGGACAAATACGGTATGTAGTCACCCAGCACCAGGTGAAGAAACGATTGATGCAGCTCACAGAAGACTTCAAGAAGAAATGGGATTCGACACCGATCTCAAAGAAATTTTCACCTTTTCCTACAAAAGAGAGTTTAGCAACGGTCTCACCGAAAATGAGTACGACCATGTATTTGTAGGAACGTATAATGATGCCCCCACCCCCAATCCGGAAGAGGCAGAAACTTGGAAATGGGCCACCAAAAAAGAAATAAGTGAGGATCTACAAAAAAATCCCGACAAGTATACTTATTGGTTCTGTATCGCCTTCCCCAAGGTTATTGATCGTCTACACTAAGACTGTAACCCCCGATTTGGCATTTTGATAAGTCTCGTTCCACCGTTGCTTTTGCAGCGCCTTGGTAAAGTTTTGAGTTCGGGTATACCAAAAGTGGGCACCGTTATTAATAGACGCTTTTCCGATGCGATAGAGACCGAAAAATGCACTTAGGAAAAATATGAGAATAAACGTCGCGGTATAAAAATTTTTAATCCAACCGAGTTTCCCTAGTGACATAGGAACCTTTTGATTGTAATCTTATTATGCATGGAACAGGATCAAGTTTACGATTTAGCCGTTGTTGGTGCCGGTGTTGCAGGGTATACGGCTAGTATTTATGCCAGTAGATACCAAATAAATAACGTAGTCATTGGCGAACTTCCGGGAGGAATGATTTCGGAAGCGTATCGTGTATGTAACTTTCCTACCGAAATTGACATTTCGGGCGCGGAACTTACCCAAAAGATGCAAAGTCACGCCAAACAACTGGGGGCCAATGAGATTTCCGACTTGGTCAAGAGTGTGACTAAAAATCTTGATAGGACATTTACATTAGAGCTAAGTTCGCAGGGACCGATTAAGGCCAGAGTAGTTTTGTTGGCAACCGGTACTAAACGTAGACGCTTAGGGGTGCCGGGTGAGAAAGAATTTTCCGGGAAGGGTGTGGCCTACTGTGCTACTTGCGACGGCTTTTTTTACAAAGGAAAAGTGGTAGCCGTGATCGGGGGGAGCGATACGGCCAATACGGCAGCTCTTTATTTGGCTACGTTGGCGGAAAAAGTTTATCAGATATATAGGGGTCCTACCTTACGTGGTGTACCTGTTTGGGTAGATCAAATCGCCAAAAACCCTAAAATAGAGCTTGTTCTTAATACCAATGTTGTGGCCATGAAGGGCGATCAAAAGCTGGCCCAGCTTGAATTGGATACCCCTTATAACGGCTCAGCCACAGTATCTGTTGATGGGGTTTTCATTGAAATCGGCGCCGATCCCGATAATATTTTGGCTCAAGGTCTTGGTGTGGAGTTAAGCGAGTACGGGTATATCGAAGTGAAGGAAAACCAGTCCACTAACATCGCCGGAATTTACGCTGCCGGTGACAACACCACAGCCTCTAATAAATTCCAACAGGTTGTCACCGCCTGCAGTGAAGGTGCAATTGCCGCCGCCTCCATCCGTGAGTTCCTCCAAACTCAGTAATTCCCATTGACCCCGTAGGGCTTTTGTGTTATCTCCCTCCGATTGGTCGGAAAATTGTAAGTTGTGTTTTATTTCCCCATACCTATCTTTCCCTCGAGATCGCCAAACTTATTTAGGGAAGCACCGAAATGGGGGCTTGTTCCCGGTGAAAAAGCGGCTCAAGCATTGCTTTATGGGATGACCTACCGCTAGTAGAGGTTGATTTACAGAGCTTATTTTGCTAGAATGTTCCCATTGCCCTAAGTTTGTTCCCATATGGCATTAAAAGTAGAGGAAAAAAGTAAAATAATAAAGGGAATGCGGGTTCACGATGCTGATACCGGGTCGCCACAAGTTCAAGTGGCCCTTTTGACTAAGAGCATCACTCGATTGACCGATCATCTTAAAGGCCACAAAAAGGATAATCATTCCAGACGTGGACTTTTGCAGATGGTGAATAAAAGAAGGAGATTGCTGTCGTATTTGAAGAGAAAAGATGAAGAGGCATACAACGATTTGTTGGAGAGGTTAGAGCTTAAGAAATAGCGCTTTGCTTTAGTTAGTTAATTAATTGGGAGAAGGTAGGTTTAGGGTTAGGACACAGAATATTGCGCATCCATTCCAGAATGTGCCCAATATCCCGTATCCTAATCATGCACTTGCTCGAATCTCAGAAAGTAAAAAAATGAATAAAATTGTAAAAAAAGAGATTGATTTCGCAGGTAAAAAGTTGATGCTGGAGACCGGAGAACTTGCTTTTATGTCGGATATGGCAGTAAAGGCAACCTACGGAGATACCGTTATTTTCGCTAGCGTAGTAGCTGCGCCACCAATTGTAGAGAAGGGATTTTTCCCCTTGACTGTGAGTTATGAAGAGAAACTGTATGCAAGTGGAAGCATCAAGACTTCTCGTTTTGTGAAAAGGGATGGGCGACCCACGGATGATGCCATTGTTACCAGGCGTCTAGTCGATCACGCTATTCGTCCACTTTTCCCCGGGGACTTTGGAGATGAAGTTCAAGTAGCCATAATCATCTTGTCTTTGGATGAAAGTGCCGAGCCTGAGTTTCTGGCAATGATCGCAACTTCAGCCGCGTTGAGCGCATCGAAAATTCCTTGGGAGGGTCCTATGACTTCCGCCAGAGTGGGCTATGTTGACGGCGACTACGTTATAAACCCGACCAAAGAGGTTTTACATGAAAAATCCGATTTAGACATGATGGTGTCTTTTGCCGGCAAGGATAAAAAATTTCTGGCTGTTGAGGCTGAAGCCAACATCTTGCCGGAGGAAAAAGTTTTAGGGGCCATTGAATTTGCCCGAGACCAGATTGATCCGGTTTTGGGTTTGATAAGCGATTTTGCCAAGGAGTTGAACCCTGACGACGAAAGGTATGTGTACGTCTCGAAAAAGGTTGATGAGACTTTGCTTAAGGAGGTTTCTGAATTCGCCAAAAAGCGTGTGACTGACATCTTGAAAGGTGGCTCCGACAAAGTGGAGGCCCAAGACGAATACACTGCTATTCTTGCCGAGATTGCCGCAAAATTTGAAGGGAAGTATAAAGTTGTTGATATGCAAAAAGCCTTTGGTGAGGTTAAAAAGGAGGCTTTGCAACACATGATTCTGGATGAACACAAAAGGCCGGATGGCAGGAAATTAGATGAAATTAGGCCGATCTCCTGTTCTGTGGGGTTGCTACCTAGGACACACGGAAGTTCCCTGTTTACTCGCGGTGTGACACAGTCTTTGACGGTGGCCACTTTAGGCTCAACCAGTTTGGAGCTTTTGATTCACAACATGTACGGAGAAAAAACCAAGCGTTTTATTCACTATTACAACTTTCCGCCCTATGCTTCGGGGGAGGTTGGACGCATTGGAGGATTCCCCGGGGGTCGTGAAGTCGGTCACGGAGTGTTGGCTGAAAGAGGGTTGAAACCGATTATCCCCAGTCAGCAGGAGTTTCCTTACACGATCTTGCTGGTTTCGGAAATTTTATCATCCAGCGGATCCAGTTCTATGGCGGCGGTTTGCGGTTCTACCTTGTCCTTGATGGACGCCGGGGTTCCTGTTAAAGGTATGGTGGCCGGAGTAGGAGTAGGTTTAGTGGTAGATGAAGAAAATCCTGAAAAGTACGTTTTGATGACGGATTTGGCGTATATGGAAGATGCGTTTGGATTCTTAGACTTTAAAATGACTGGTACACGCGATGGAGTTACCGCTATGCAAGCCGATATCAAAGCTAAGGGAATCGAGGTGGAAAGGTTGGCCGAGATTTTCGAGCGTTCAAAGAAGGGACGTTTACAAGTCTTAGACGAAATGCAAAAAGTGCTTTCCGAGCCTCGCGCAGAGGTTTCGAAATACGCTCCCAAGACGGAAATGATTAAAATTGATCCCGGCAAAATTGGTGTAGTAATTGGCGGCGGTGGGCGTACAATCAAAGAGATTCAGGAAAAAACCGGGGCGGATATCGGAATAGAAGAGGACGGTTCGGTTTTTGTGACAGCGAAAGAGGAGGAGTCTGTACAGAAGGCTGTGGAGTGGATTCAGGGGGTGGTTAGGGACGTTGAGGCAGGCGAGATTTATGACGGCGTAGTGGAGGAAATAGTTGATTTCGGAGCCTTTGTGAAGATCCTTCCGGGAAAGACCGGTCTGCTTCATGTTAGCGAAATCACACACGGTTTTGTTGATAATGTGGAGTCTGTTTTGCAGGTTGGAGATACCGTTAAAGTGAAGGTGTTGGAGGTAAGTAGAGACGGTAAAATGAGTTTATCAAAGAGGGCTTTGGAGCCCGCACCCGCCGGCGGTGTCGAGGACGATGGCGGAAGGTCTAGGCCACCCAGACCTAACAGATCTCCAAGGGGTCGTGGCCGAGATGGTGGGAACAATAGTAGGTTCGACAGGAAAAACTCCGGTTACCGCCGAAGATAAGTAGTAAACTATGAAAAACCAAGAAGTTGGCCCAATCGGTGCCTTTGTTTTGCGACACGAGAAATTTTTCCAGCGGTTTCTAGAAATCGTCCCTGGGGCCCTCACCTGGGGATTCTTGTTGTCTCCAATCTGGTTAGGAATATTTTATCCTCCAGCGTTGGCGTATCTGCTGATTTTTGTGACACTTTACTGGGCTTATTTAGCGCTGAGGGGAACTCTTTTTGGAGTTCTCGGTTACCGAAGATACAAAAAGGAAATGGCCGTAGATTGGGCAAAAGAGTGTGAGCAGCTTGATTTTTCCGAGCTTCCTGACAAACCAACTCTACCTGGAGATTTAGCTCAGGTTAAGCATTTTATTTTAATTCCGGTGGTAAACGAGCCCCCTTCCGTTTTGAAACCGACAATAGACGCTCTTTTTAACCAGACTTTTCCGGTGGATCGGATCATGGTGGTGTTTACGATGGAGGAAAATTATTCCGAAGAGGTAAAAGCCACCATATATGAAGCGCTTGATGGGCGGGAAAAGGAACTGGCTGGGTTTTTAACTTTCACCCACCCCGCCGGAATTCCGGGGGAAGCCATTGGAGCTGGTGCAGCCAACAGAACTTGGGGGGCACGACACGCTGTAGAACACCTTACTAACGCCGGAACAAACATCAGGAATTTTATTTTCACTACCATTGATTGCGACCATATTTTGGATCCTCAATACATTGCCCGTTTAACGCATTTGTACCTATCCTCGGATAGAAGGGACAACAGATTTTATTCTTCGGCTGTTTATACTTTCAATAATAATAACTGGCGCGTTCCCGCTGTAATGCGGATTGAGGCCAACTTTGTTACCTTGGGAACTCTTTCCGATTGGGCTCGGGTAAAAGGTGAATCGGGGACAAAAGACAGCTTTTCGGCCTACTCGACATCTTTACAGACCTTAATAGACGCCGATTATTGGGATCCCAGTCTTGGTATTGACGACACCATTTTTTATTGGAGGGCCTTTTTCGTCCGCGACGGAGAATTTATGGGAACTCCCCACTACATCCCTTTTTCCGCCGATGCCGTTGAAGGCAAAAATTATTGGGATTCCTACAGAAGCTTGTACAAACAGCTTTTGAGATGGGGTTATGGCGTTATCGATTTTCCGCTGTCCATAAAGGGGTTTTTAATCAACAAAAATGTTTCCCTGAGTAAAAAAATTTTGTGGACGCTTAAACACCTCCACAAAAGGGTGCTGCTTATTAACATGGTATTTATTATGACTTTTGGTTTTGCAATTGCCACTTTGGTAAACCCGGATATAAGACAAACCAGCTTTGCCTACAGTCTACCTAGTACAATGAGTGTGATTTTGACCATCGCTATGATCTTTTTAATTCCAGGGACCTTTTTAAGAACTATGATTGCCAACCCCATGCCTAAGAAGTGGCCACTGTGGAAAAAAGCCTTTGCCTTTTTGGAGGGGCCAATGATTTTGATTAACCTATTGACGTATTCTTTTATCCCTTATGTTGATGCGCAGACACGCATGCTGCTGGGGAAAAAGATGAAAGATTTGTACCACACTCCAAAGGTACGTTAGAATAACATGGTGGACGTGAAAAAAACTGCTCCAAATGGCGAGTCAGACAACCAAGAGAAAGAGAAGGGTTTTGCCTTTGAGGAACTTCAAACTTTATCCAAGAAGATTAGCGACTCTGTAGATATCCCCCTAGATTTAAAAGATCGGGTTGACCAGATGCTGGGTCGATTAGGCACCATGGCCAAGTTTGGGTATTACGCACGTGAGTTTGATACCCTCTCCCGTTATGTTGATGTGGTGACCTCGATTCCGTGGGGGAAGCAGACACAGGATAAATTAGGTCTTGAACATGCCCAAGAGCTTTTAGACCAAACTCACTTTGGAATGGACTACGTGAAGGAGCGAATTTTGGAGTATTTGGCCATGTTGTCTTTGCTGGAACAACGGAAAGAGAAGGAGACGATTTCACAGTCCCCTATACTGCTTTTTGTGGGGTTGCAAGGTGTTGGTAAGACCACTTTGGCGGCCTCGGTCGCTCAAGCCCTAGAGCGCAAGTTTCACAGGGTGGCCATGGGAGGAATCGGATCGGTTTTGGAGATTAGGGGTAAAAGCAAGTCTTTTCCTCAAGCGGAGCCGGGGCAGATTGTGAAGGCGTTAGTTAAAACCCAAGTTATGAATCCGGTTATTTTGTTGGATGAAATCGATAAGGTCAGTGGAGACGTTGGTGTGCGGGCAGATGTTATGGCAACTTTGTTGGAAATATTAGATCCTAATCAAAATAACGAGTTCCGCGACCACTACGTTGATTATCCAATGGATTTGTCTCAGGTTTTGTTTATTTGTTCGGCAAACAACGTGGGGACGCTATCGACTGCTTTAATGGATCGACTTGAAGTTATAAAAATGCCCGCCTACACCGATCAAGAAAAAATTACGATCGCCCGGGACTATTTGTTGCCTAAAGTTATCGCCAAATCCGGTCTGAAACACGAAGAACTGCAAATTGATCCCGAGTTGTGGCCGGCGATTGTGCGACCATTTGGTTTTGATACCGGGATACGTAGTTTAGGCAGAACTTTAGAAGCTATGTCTCGAAAGGTGGCTAAGGAGATTGTAGAAGGCAAAAGTGCGCAAGTTTTTGTTAATGAGGAGAATTTAAAACACTATCTACCCAAATAACGGGTGGAAAAGTGGTGGATGAAAAATGGATAAGAAGGAGAAACTGGAGCAAATCGAAAAGAATATAAACGTTTGTGAAAAATGTCGGCTTTATAAAACAGCCACGAATCCCGTGCCGGGGTACGGTAATATCAACGCCGAAATTGTCTTTGTTGGCGAAGCTCCCGGCCGAAACGAGGATTTGCAGGGCAAGCCTTTTGTAGGGCGGGCTGGTAGGCTTTTAGACGGCCTGTTAGAAAAAATTGGTATGCACCGAAACCAAGTATGGGTGGGAAACATCATAAAGCATCGCCCACCGGAAAATCGTGACCCTTTTCCTGATGAGATTGCCTCTTGTGAACCTTATCTCACCATGCAGTTACAGGTTTTAGACCCCAAGTTGATTGTGACCTTGGGACGATTCGCCTTAAACTACTTCTACAAAGATGGGAAAATCAGCCGAGATCATGGGTGTTTAATTAATTTGGGTAAGTATAGGGTATATCCTGTGTATCATCCCGCGGCGGCCTTGCGAAACTCATCAATGGCGGTAACGCTAGCCCAGGACTTCAAAAAACTACCTGACGTTTTAGAAGGTGTTAAAAACGGGGATTTTGACAAATTTACCAATGTGACGGCAGGCGAAGAAGTTGACGAGAACCAGACAACGTTGTTTTAGAAAGAAAGTTATTATGTTAGAAAATATTAGAAGTTTAGTTGATACGAAAAATGTAGATCCCAAGGGATCAAAATTAAGAATAATTTCCATTGGAGGTACGGAGGCGGTCAACAAAAATATGACCGTGTATGAGTGCGGCGACGATATAATCGTGGTCGACTGCGGCATTGGATTTCCGGACAGCGAAATGCACGGTGTAGACGTGGTCATCCCCGATTTCACCTATCTCAAAGAAAATGTTCACAAGATTAGAGGTTTATTTATAACTCACGGGCATGAAGATCATGTCGGCGCTGTCCCTTACTTTTTGCGGGAATTTCAAGGACACAGGATCCCTATTTATGGGAGTAAACTGGTTCACGGTTTTATTAGGAAAAAAATTGAGGAAAGGGTCTTTAAAAAGGCGGGGGAGGGGGTAAGTTTGGTTTTGATGACACCGGAAACTCCGGCAGTAAGTCTGGGGAAGTTTAGAGTTTCGGCTTACGGGGTTAACCATTCTGTTCCGGAGAGTATGGGATTTGCCATAAGAACTCCGCAAGGGTTAGTCCTTCATACATCAGACTTTAGAATCGACCCGACACCAGTTTTAGATAAGCCCATGGATCTTGAAAGAATCGCCGCGTTCGGAAAAGAGGGGGTGTTATGTTTACTATCCGACTGTCTAAATGTCACAACAGAAGGGCCCTCTAAGTCAGAGAGCAGCCTAAACAGTACCTTCCAAGAGCTCTTGAAAGGTGCCGAGGGAAGACAATTTTTGGTAACCACGATATCTTCCAATATTTCCAGGATGCACCAAATAATCACAGCCGCTAAGGAACACGGAAGAAAAGTGGTATTCAGCGGTCGGTCGATTTCCCAAAATACCGATGTCGCACGAGGCTTGGGAATGCTTCCTTTTGGTGATGAGACATTTGTGGCGGAGGAAGATGCACATAAACACAACCAAAACGATTTGGTGTACATAATTGCCGGTTGTTATGGTCAGCAAGGCTCAGGTTTAGATAGAGTTAGTAGAGGAGAGCACCGCCGCATAACCTTGGAAAATGACGCCTTGGTGGTGTTTTCGGCCGATCCTAACCCTCCCGGGGTGGAGGAAATGGTGAGTAAGGTAATGGACAACTTGACGTTAGCAGGTGCAGAAGTGCTTTACTCTAAAATCCAAGACAATTTGCATGTTTCCGGGCACGGCACCAAAGAAGATTTGAAAACTTTGGCGAAGACGGCCAGACCCAAATACTTTATCCCTATTGGGGGAACAATAACCAGAATGAGAGCCTATACCAAAATGGTTGGGGAGTTGGGAGTAGAAGCAGATCGAGTGTTTGAAATGTTAGAAGGAGATAGTGTGGTATTTGACATGGGTCAGGCCACTAAAGGAAAGAAAGCAAAACTCCAGCCTGTGTTTATTGATGCCGGTGACGGAAGGGGGGTAGATTCGGTCGGCCCCGTGGTTCTCAAAGACAGAGAACGTCTGGCCGATGATGGGGTCTTTGTGGCAGTTATTCCTTATTCTAAAAAGACTAAAAAAATTGTTGGCAAGGTCGGAATTATTAGCCGCGGCTTTGTGTATGTCAAGGAATCCAGGTCCCTAATGGATGGGGCTGCCAGCAAGATAAATGAGGTGCTTAAAACTCACAAAGCGCGCGAATCTGATTGGGGGTTTATCAAGGGAAAGCTCGAGTACGAAGTGGAAAGATTTTTGTTTAAGAAAACCCGACGTAAACCGGTCATTATTATTCACTCGATCCTAGTGTAACCATGCTTAGTTCGGTCGCAGCTCACTGCTTAGGCAGCAAGTCATTTAAGTGTTAAAATACCCGTAATGCCTAGAGGTAGAGGTAGAAAAAGAAAGTTCAGATTTAGCAACTATATTAAGTTCGACGCGCTTGAATCCATCGCGGTGGTTTCCTTGTTAATGACGGCCGGAATCATTTTGATCTCCTTTTTCGCTGGGGATCGGCTGGTGAATTCGCAGATTCAAGCGGCAATTCACAAGGTGTTTGGCATCTCCGCCTTTTTGGTGCCCTTCGCGCTTTTATTTTTGGCCACTTTTTTTATCAGGGCGCTTAAATTCAAACATAAACGAATGACCGTTTTTGTGGGGTTGGTGCTTTTGATTATGACGCTGTCGTGCGCTTTTCATCTTTTTCAGGGGGATGGTGCTCTGGAGGTAGCGATGAAAGGTAAGGGAGGGGGTCTGGTCGGATACTATTCCTCGCAAATTTTGAAGGAGACGATAAGTTTGGTTGGGGCACTGTTGGTGGTGGTGGCGGCACTTGTTATCTCCGCTATTTTAATATTTGAGATCACGCTGGATCAGCTGGTTGGTTTTTTTTCTTGGGTGGGTTCCAAAATTAAACAGGCGATTTTAGGGATTCTAGGGATCTTGCCTAAAAAGGAAGGTGACGAGGACGATGGGGGCGAATTGATTATTTCCCCCGGTGCCGACGGAGTTGGGGGGACGCAGTTTGGTGAAGCTTCCCCGGAATTAGTTTCAGTGGTTCAGTCGGCTGCCGTGCACGGAACCGCGGGAGTTTCAGGGGGGCAAGGCACGCATCCGGGATCCCATTTTGAGATTGTCCCTTCTATGTCTGAGCCACAGCAGGAGGGGAATGGTGGCAGTACTTCAGGAGGAAGTGGGGACTTGGTGACTTCTTTGGCGCCCAACGCACTTCCTTATTCCAATAAGGTTTGGGAGATGCCCCCGCTGGATTTGTTAGGAGATGCCCCCGATGTTGTACCGGATAGCGGGGATATCCAAATTAAAGCCAAAATCATTAAAGATACCCTAAGCTCCTTTGGAATAGATGTCGATGTGGCTAATGTACAACAAGGTCCTTCAGTTACGCAATATGCTTTGTCAGCCAAGGTCGGCACCAAAATTTCTAAAATTTCCACCTTGCAACATGACTTGGCCTTAGCGTTGGCTTCTCCCACAGGATCTGTGCGAATTGAGGCGCCCATTCCGGGGAAGTCACTAATTGGTATTGAGGTGCCAAACACTTCCCGCGTGCTGGTTCATTTCAAAAGTTTACTGACCGCTGACTCCATGAAGAACCTAAAATCTAAGTTGGGTATTGTTTTAGGGAAGGATGTAGCAGGAGGGACCCGAGTACACGATATTGATAAAATGCCTCACTTGTTGGTAGCCGGTGCCACTGGATCGGGTAAGTCGGTTTTTATTCACTCGGTCATTTTCTCTCTGCTTTTTAGGGCCAGCCCGCAGGAGGTCAAGTTTATTTTGATTGATCCCAAGCGGGTGGAGCTTGTTCATTATCAGGGTATTCCCCATTTGTATGCGCCGGTGGTGACGGATATTGACAAAGCTCCCTCCGTATTTAGGTGGGCGGTAATCGAGATGGAAAGACGTTATAAGCTATTTGAGAGTGCCAAGGTACGAAATATTGACGGCTATAACGAAAAATCCGGTTTTCAGGCTTTACCTTATATCATAATTATTGTGGATGAGTTGGCGGAAATAATGCTGGCTGATCCTAAAGGGGTGGAATCCAGTGTGGTGAGGGTGGCTCAGATGGCTAGAGCTACGGGACTGCATTTGATTTTGGCGACGCAACGTCCATCAACCAATGTAATTTCGGGGTTGATTAAGGCTAATATTCCATCGCGGATAGCTTTTGGGGTGACCAGTCAAATTGATTCTAGGGTAATTATTGATCAACCGGGAGCGGAAAAGTTGCTAGGTCAAGGAGACATGCTTTTTGTCCCGCCTGATGTACAAAAGCCGATTCGGTTGCAGGGACCCTTTATTTCGGACAAAGAGATTAGCAACTTAGTTAACTGGCTCAAAAATACCGGTGTCAAACCGGATTATAGAAACGAAATTTTTGAAGTGGCCCCGCGTGTTTACGGTAATGGGGGCGCCATTGGCGGTAGTGGTAGCGACAGTGGGGATGACAAGTTCAATGAGGCGGTTGAGTTGGTCACTTCTTTGGGAAAGGCCTCGGCCTCGTTGCTACAACGCCGATTGTCTATTGGATACGCAAGGGCCGCGCGGATAATTGATGAAATGGAAGAGAAAGGTATCATCGGTCCGCAACAAGGTAGTAAGCCCAGAGAGATTTTGTCGGTGGGTGGTACAGCCGGAACCTCGAGTGCCGGTGGAAGTGTACCTACACACAATTTAAATATCGATGACGATTACGTGAGTTAAGTGTTAATATACCGCTAACTTTGTAGGGAAGATGGTATGGGGAAGAAATCCAGAGCAAAAAAATTAAATAAAGAAAATAAACTTAGAAGACAGGTCGAATCGTTGAAAGCGCAAGTGAAAGTGCCGGGGATGGTTGCGAGCGTTGGTGAGACACCCGTCAGGAAAGAGGCGAAAAAAGCCGCAGTACGACCTACTAAAGGTCAAAAAAGTGCCAGTAGACAAATTCTTCCGGTAAATTTGATAAAAAAAGATATCGTAAGGACATCGTTATATCTAATATTTGCCGGGGGAGTGTTGGTAGTTTTGAGAGTTTCCAATGTCACGCTGGACACCATTTTAGGTGTCTTTAAGCTTTGACCTTCAACTCCGCGTCAATAAACAAATCCAAATTTCCGTTTAGTACCTCCTCCGGATTGTGGTTTTCTATATTGGTCCTTAAGTCCTTAACCAGTTTGTAAGGGTGTAGCACATAATTTCTGATTTGATTTCCCCAACCCGGCTCCTTGTATTCGCCCTTGAGTTTTCGTTTCTCTTCATCTGATTTTTTAAGCTCAATAGCGTACAGCTTGGATTTTAAAACCTTCAGTGCTTTCTCCCGATTTTTACCTTGGTAACGCTCGGTTTGGTTTTCGACCACGATTCCGCTTGGTTTGTGGCGCAGGCGTACGGCCGTAGAAACTTTGTTAACATTTTGACCTCCTGCTCCTCCGGATCTAAAAAAATCCCATTCCAGATCTTCTTCTTTAACTTCAACTTCGCTGATATCCTCGGAGATCTCAGGAATAACCTCCACTAAAGCAAAAGAAGTCTGCCGCAAATCATCTGCATTAAAGGGAGATTGACGCACTAGCCGGTGAACCCCTGCCTCGTTTTTCAAAAAGCCATAGGCGTATTTGCCCACAATTTCCAAAGTGGCGGTTTTTATGCCCGCTTCTTCTCCCATAACTTTGTGTAAAAGTTCGCAATTCCAGTTTTGGCGCTCGGCATAGCGGGTATACATTCTCAAAAGCATTTCGGACCAATCCATGGCTTCGGTCCCCCCTTGTCCGGCGTGAAGGGTTAGAAGCGCGTTATTTTTATCGTGCTCTCCGCTTAGGTAGGTCTTTTGCTCCAGTTTTTCCACCTCTTTCTCAAAGGAATCGTAATCTTTCTCTTCCAGGTACATTTCCAGCAGGACAAATTCTTCGATTTCCCGTTCCAGCTCGGCCAGTTCCTTGGAAATTTTTTGACCCTCTTCCCAATTCTGTTGCCACAGTCGCTCGTCACCCAGTTGCGCTTTCAAATGCTCAATCTTTTCTTTTTTATCCGCAACTCGGAGATTTTTTTCTAACTGCCCCAGCCGCTTCTGGTGCTCTTCAGCCATCGTTGCTATTATACAGGAACTAGTACTTGATTTTATTTCAATAATTTGTTTTACTATCAAGGCTAAATGCGCGAATAGTGTATATTTTTGAAACGCATGGGCTGGTAGCGAAGATCAGCCCCGTGTGGTTTTTAGAAAGGTAAATATGGCAGAGTTTGTAAGAGATAAAGAACACGTCAACATCGGAACCATTGGGCATGTTGACCATGGTAAAACTACCCTTACGGCGGCAATAACTAAAGTATT
>CAZEWQ010000004.1:0-18164 GCA_964516255.1 uncultured Candidatus Saccharibacteria bacterium | reverse complement strand
CATCCACACCGCTTTCACCTTAGCTAAAGACATTTACCCCAAATTCCAAGGCTTCAAGCCACTGTTTAAAAAATCAGCTATCCCCATAATCTGCGTACTGGCAACATTAATAAACCCCTATCACGTGCAATTGTGGCTCACCATTTTAAAGGAAACCGGACACATCTTTGGCCTTTCCTACATTCAAGAGTTTCAAACTCTCACCACTAAAGAGCCCCTCGAATGGGGATTAAAGTTGTTGATCTTGGCCATCTTCGGCAGTTCGGCCATTTTAAAAGCTAAAAAGTTCGGGTATTGGTATCCTGCGGTCGTATATTTTTTCTTTTTGTTGAGCCTAAAAGCCACTTACTTTGGCAGAATCGCCGCCTGCGTCGGAATTTTTGGTGTCGCCGCCACTTGGGGATTTATATTTGAAAACCTGCTTGAAAAGGTAAAAACCACCGCCCAAAGATTTTTTTATCCCATGACCGGAGTGCTGGCGGGCCTACTATTAATAGTAGCCATCGAAGTATTTGCGGACAGTGTCAGCACCGTCTATCCCATGGAGGCGTGGGCCACCGAATCTTATCCCTATCACGCGGTTGAATTTATCAAAAACCAGTCCACGCTACCCCCAGGAAATATGTACAACACTTATGGATGGGGCGGTTATTTGATTTGGCAACTTCCTCAGCACAAAACCTTTATTGACGGGCGCATGGCTAGTTGGAAAACAAAGGGCCCCTCGGGCGAAGGTGAGGAAATCAATCTTTTTGCCGACTACATTGCGATAACAACCAAACCCGAAGAAAACTGGGAACTGTTCGAAAAATATACAAGCGAATATAACATCACTTGGATAATAACCAAAAACGAGGCCTTGCTAGCAAAGTACCTGCTCAAAAACCACCCCGACTCCTGGAAGGAAATTTACTCGGACGATGTATCCGTTGTTCTCACACGTGATATTCTAGGTGAGTGAATCACGCTGAATACACAAAATTAGCCGAACTTGAGAAAACTTATTGGTGGCATCAAGGAAAAGTTCACTTGGTTAAAGCGCTGTTAGGAGAAGAGAAGGATTTGACCATATTAGAAATAGGTTGCGGCACCGGAATGCTAACCAAATTCCTATCCAACTATGGCACCATCACCGGCATAGACATCTCTCCGGAAGCAATAAGCTTCTGCCAAAAACACGAGTTAGAAAAAGTTTTTAAAGCTGATATCAATTCGATGGATATTGCACCACATCAAAACAAATATGATTTGGTTGTGGCATCGGACGTCTTGGAACATATACAAGATGACGTGCAAGCAATGAAAAACGCCAAAGAGATGTTAAAGGTGGGTGGGTATTTTTTAGTAACCGTCCCGGCGCACAAGTTTTTGTGGAGCGAGCATGATGAAGCCCTGCACCACAAACGCCGCTACCATAGCTTGGAAATCACCAAAAAGCTTGAAGATACAGGGTTTACTGTGGTTAAAAAAACTTACTTTATCGCTACCGCACTTCCGGCAATAGTACTTTTCAGGCTATGGGGAAATATCTTCGGAAAATACGCGTATCCTAAAACTTCTTATGTAGTCCTACCGGGAATTTTCAATAACTTAATGATTAAACTCTTGTCCCTTGAGGCAAGAGTCATAAAGAAGTTTAATTTACCCATCGGGGCGACAATAGCCGTAGTTGCGAAAAAGAACATTAAAAACCAAAGTAGTGCAACAGGGAATACACAGTCAACAGCAAACTCACATATAGATATTTAGTATCCTTTGAAAGGAAAAGGGCAAATACAATAGAGTATGTCAGTGCCCAGGGCGTGAGCCACACCACATAAACAAAATTGAATATTACGCTGATCCAGAATAGAAGTGAAAACATACTCATACGGTGGGTTAGGTATCTGTAAGTCATAAACGCCCACAACCCACAAAATAGCAAAAATTTCACCGCGCCAAAGATGGAAGGCGGGCACAATAATCCGAGTACGTTGATAAACGGTGTGCACGCATATATACAGCGGTTTGAAAAGAAAGATAGGCTGCCGCCAAGCAATTGGCGGAAAAATCCCGGGAAGTGTCCACCTAAGGCAACCAACACAAGAAGGATAATCATAGACGACAGTAGCATGCTCAGCAGATGTACTTTCCTATCCCGAACCCAAAAAATGGGGGTGTACACTACCGAAATGTATTTGATTCCCACAGATAAAGCATGAAAGAGATATCCACCTAAGCGGGACACTCCCCCAAAATAAACGTAGATGCTCGCAAGCATCAAGGTCAGCACCAGAAGGTCATTGTGGCCATCAAGCAGAAAGTGAATTAAAATTGCGGGGTTTAAGATAAATAACTTCACCACTAGATCATCAAGCTGACGCAGTTTGGACACCTTGCTCATTAAGCTGACGCAGCCGCAAAAAACGGTAGCTAAAAACAATTTGTACAATAAAATATAGACGAATATATCCTGCGAGCGCACCACAAAGAAACCCAACATCAGAAGGTTAAATACCGGACCATAAATACTTGCCCCATCCCACATTCCCTCCAGGTACCCGCTCCACGAGTTTTCTCTAAAACCTGAAATGGATGTAGAGTAGGGGTTTTGCCCAAAAACAACGGCGTTTCTCGCTGGAATCAGATAGGCTAGTATGTCCCGACTCATTAATGGAGGGGAGATAACCAGCAAAGTTATTAAAGGCAGCAATATCCACAGCAGTTGCTTCACCTTTATGTTGCTCAATTTGACCCTTTGGTTGAGAATCCAGGCGTAGATACCAACAATAAGGACGAAGGAAAGAAGGAGCAACGCTAGTTTAGTCCCGGAAAATTCCTCATAGGTAATTCTGAGGGGGTCCACTCGGGAAAGAGACAGGAAAATCAACGGGAAAAAAGAAAGCTGGTACAAAAAGAGTGCACGCAGAATTGGATTGGCCAAAACGCCCGACAAGGAGCACCGCACCTTAGTATAGAAATTAGACAATAGCTTCTCCATGGCGGCGTTTGGGCGCCCAGTCTAACACAACCCCTCCGAATGTTATAATACCAGCATGTTACAGGCGCTCCTTTCATCTCATATTAGAAATCCCACTAAAGCTTTTTACGACGGAGAAGATCGAGACGAGGACATCTTATATCTAATCCGAAAAAGCAATCTTACCAACATTCCTTGGATAGTGGGCACAGTTGTTTTAGCTGTAACTCCGCTACTTATAGGCCCCTACTTTCTATCACTAGACCCGACAAGACGCTTGTTCACCTTTACTTTCAGTACCTTACTCATTGTCTTTTGGTACCTCTTCACTTTTGGATACGCCTTGCAAAGCTTTTTAAACTGGTTTTTTAACGTTTATATCATCACCAACAAGAAAATCGTCGACATTGACTTTCACGGAATTTCCTACAAAAACATCAGCGAAGCCGCGCTCCGAAACGTTGAGGACGTCACTTCCACAATTCACGGCCCAATCGGAATAATTTTCAACTTAGGAGATGTCTACATTCAAACCAGCGCCGAAAGAAGAGAGTTTGAATTTGAAAGCGTCCGCAAACCGGCCAAAATCCGTGACATCGTTTTTGACTTGGCAGACAAGTCACTAAACGGACATATTTAAGCGGACGAGCTAAAAACAGACATGGGAAACAGCATAATACCAACCGATCCTATTTCTACCCAATTCTTTCCGTTGTTTGCCCAATCGATGCTAATGGTTTTTACCTGGATCTACGTAGTCTTCAGCTTTTTGATAATCAAACAAGTGAACCTCATGAACCGAAGTCTAAAAACCGTGTTTTCACCTCTTTTTTCCGTTGTGGCTAAGATTCATCTGGCAATTGCGTTAGGGTTCGCCGTAATCGCTACTACACTTAGCATTGTTAACCTTATTGAGGTTTTTGCGGTAAACTAGCCTTTAACCCATATGATTAAAAAGCTAAAAGCAAAAGTACAACAAATCAAGCCGGAGTTACCCAAATCTTTGAACTCTTTTGCCGGTTCCACAATCATTGAACCCGAAAGCAAGGAACTGCTGCTCAAAAAGGGGGTTATCTACGCAGCTTTTGATATTTCAGCCTCAGATGACCTGGATACGGAACTGGTCACTAAACTTGTAAGTGATGTGTTGCACGATTCCTATTTTTCTTCGGAAAGTATTTCACCCATTCAATCGCTGGAAAAAGCCATTTCCGATGTGAAGGGTAAGGTCTCAAACATTTGTTTGGACATGGTAGAAACGGGCGGAGCCAAAGAGACAGCCACAGTCGAATTTAATATTTCCGCCTTGGTGCTATGGGGAAACGTGATCTACATCGTCATGTATGGAGAGGGATCGGGCTTTTTGGTCAAAAGAGGAGAAATCAGACCCATCAACAAATTGAGTGAGGGCAATTTCTCAACGGCAACGGGCATAGTGGCGGAAGGGGATGTTTTTATTTTGTGCAACGATGTCTTCGCCAAAAAAATTCCGCCGGAGCAACTTTTAAATACATCTATTTCGATAGATGTCATACCTCCTCACGCTGTTTGCCTAATTTTAAAGTTTGAAGAGGATGCCACTTTGGGCCAGGATGAAAATATTAGAATCGCCCCCGAAATCACCTCGGCTACCAGTGCCGCCAGAAAGATAGCGCGAAAGGCATCGGCACAAGGTATTTGGGCTAAAAAATTGAGCGGTAGGTTGGGAGGAGCGATCTCCAAAAGGAGGGGGAGAAAAGTAGCCGAACCGGCTCCCTCGGTAAAGAGGCATCAGTTTGTACCCCAACCGGATCCGCGAAAATCTAAGAGCAAGCTCCGCTCGGTTGGGATGATTGTCGTCCCTGTTGTCGTGTTTCTTTTGGCCGGGTCCATCGCTCTCACATTATTGAAAGATAAAATTAAGGACAAGACCGGGTTTGATGGTCTCGAAAAACTGTCCGGATTAAACCTAAACCTTGAATCCTTGGAGAAGAAGCTACTCCACCGCGAAGACGAGGAGGAAACCGAAGTTAAGGGGATCCAAGACGAAACCGCCGCACAAAGCACGGAAAGTGCTAAAAAAGAGGGGGAAGAAACCATCGAGTATCTAGAAGAAAACACCATTAAGCAAAACTACGAGGCCCTTTACGACGTGAAAATTGTTGACAGCAACGCCAGACCAACCAGCATAGCCGTGGTGGGTGATTCCGTAGTGGTGGCCGATAAGGTTGCGGGAACACTTTTTGTTTCGGACATTTCGACTCCCAAATTCGAGGCCCTAGAAAGCACCTTTGCCGGCATCGAAAGCCTGATGACTTTCGGCAGCAACTTGGGTTTTAACGACAAAGAGGGGTACAAATTATTCGACCTTCAAACCGGTGAGATCGTGAACAGCTACCCCCAAGAAGAACTGAATATTGCCGTTGCTTACTTAGACTTTATTTATTCGTTAAGGGGTGACAAGATCCTTAAATATATCAAAGAGGAAGAGGGGTTGGCAGAAAATCTGTGGATGCAGGACGAGAATTTAATGGGGGCCAAAGATATGGATATTGCCGTTAGTATTTACGTTTTAGACGGGGAAGGCAAGCTCAGAAAATATACCAGCGGAATTGAGGACGAGTTTGAGGTAGACGGTCTGGAAACGCCCTTCAAGAATCCTGTTCAGGTTTTAACCGCCTTCGACTTTGACCATATGTACGTTGCCGACTCGGGAAATAGGCGGGTGGTAGTGATGGATAAAAAGGGGGCGTACGTGAAGCAGTTTGCGCATGAGGACGCCAAAATATGGGATGCTATCAAAGGGATCGGTGTGAACGCCGATGAAAGTAAGCTTTTTGTGTTAAGCGGTAGCAAAATCTTTGAGGTTGATATATAATGGGCAAGTTCCAATATGATAGCGAGGAAGGTCATCAAACAACAGTTGCATAACACCCTCTGTTACAAATGTGGTAGCAGCTTAGGCGAGGCGAGATTGATAGAGTTAGGAAACCCCTCCGCGGGTTTTGTGGCTCATGCGGTCTGCCCAAAATGCCAAGCCGAGAGCGTGGTTTCAATAACCTCCACAGGCAGTGGCTCCGTTCCTTTGGTGTCGGATCTAAGGGGACCAGAACTTAAAAAATTTATCGGAAGAAAAAGCGTGACTTATGATAATCTACTTGATTTGCACGCTGCACTAGAAAAACAAAGCGTATGGAACTTATTGCACAAACCCGAGAACGACTCGGTAAAAAAGTGGCCCAGCTCCGCGAAGAAAGAAAAATCCCAGCCGTAATTTTTGGTAAAGGTATTGATTCCGCGGTCATCGAGGTCGATGAAGTGGCTTTTGGTAAGGTGTTTGCCGAAGCGGGGGAGACCTCCGTGGTAGATGTGGTTATAGGTAAAGAGAAAACCCCGGTCTTGATTAAAGAGATGCAATTTGATCCCGTGCGCGGAAATCCCATTCATATTGGCTTTTACAAAGTTGATTTAACCAAAAAAGTTACCGCTAATGTGCCGGTTGAGATTGTGGGCGAAGAAGAAAACGAAATGGTTAAAAGCGGCGAGGCTATTATCATCGCGGTTTTAAGCGAAATTGAAGTTGAAGCACTACCCAATGATTTGCCACACGCATTTGAAGTTAACGTTGCGGGGCTTTCGGAAATTGGAACGGGAATAACCGTCGGCGAATTAAAATATGAGCGAGAAAAGGTTACTATTGAGGGGATTGAGTTGGACGAATTCGTGGTCAAGTTGGACTACGCCCAAACCGAGGAGGAAGAGGAGGAAGAAGAAGCAGTCAGCGAACAAGAAGCGATGGCCGGAGTTGAAGCCACAGAGGAGTTGACCGAAGAAGAAAGGAAGGCTCATGAGGAGAAAAAAAAGACTGCTGAGGCGAGCGAAGAAGGTGGTGGTGAGGGGGGAAAAAAACAGCAGAGAGCAGAAAGGGAACAAAAATCCTAAACCCCACGTAGACTCTAGTTCGGCCAATCACTCATTGCTAACATTCCACTTTCATTCTCCGGCTTCCGAATATTCTGCCAAATTTCCTCAGTGACAAAAGGCATAAAGGGATGGAGGAGTTTTAGACAATTAGCAAAAGCGTACCCTAAAACACTAAGTGCCACATCCTTATCGTCACGGGTTTTCACATGTTCAATATAATCATCGGCTAGTGTATGCCACATAAAGTGATAAATTTCATCTCCCATATCTTGAAATCGATATTTTTTAAAGTTTGTCTCCACGGAATCAACTAGGGTGCCCAGCCCTTCCAACATTTCCTTATCTTTGGCGGTAGCACGCGCTTCCACTTCTCCGTCGAAGAAGGGGGTTTTACTACCGGATTCGTCTTCGTGTCTTTCGATCATTAGGTTCATAAATCTGGCCATATTCCAAATTTTGTTGGCAAAATTGCGATAACCTCTGATTTTATCCTCACTAAATGAGGTGCTACCCGCCGCCGTGTTTCCCCCCACTAGAAGGCCCATACGCAAAGCGTCCGCGCCATACTTCTCTACAAATTCGATGGGATCAATTACATTTCCCTTACTTTTACTCATTTTTTGGCCGTGTTCATCGTTGATTCGCCCATGGATGTAAACTTGCTCAAATGGCACTTTTGCGCCAACTTCATCGTCTTTGGTCAAATACAGGCTAAACATGATCATGCGGGCAATCCAAAAAAACAAAATATCCCACATAGAATCCATGAAACTGGTAGGGAAAAACGTTTTAAAGTCATCGCCGTTGGGATATTTCAAAGTGGTAAACGGCCACTGTCCGGAACTAAACCAAGTGTCAAAGGTATCGGTTTCTTGAATATAATTTTCACCCGGACACTCCACCGAAACCTCATATTCGGCATCGGCGGGGGCAATCACTCTTTGCAAGCCGCTTTTAATATCCTCCAAGTTAAATTCCTCTTGGGCCAAAAATTTACGTAAATCTCCTTCGTGGGGATCGCCTTTCTCGTCCAAAAAGACCACAAAAAGGTCGGTGTCTTCGCCAATCTTATACCAAATAGGAATTTTAATACCAAAAACGGTTTGGCGACTTATGGGCCAGTCATGAATGTTCTCCAGCCATCTCAACATTTCTTCTTTCCATCTGGGATGGTTAAATTTAACTTCCTCTTTTCGTATCGCTACAACGACCGCTTCAGTCCACCCATCCATTTTCACAAACCAATTGGGAAGGAGCATGGGCTCGATAGGCAAATTGTCTTTGTAGTCAACCACAAGGTTGTGCGTATACTCTTTGTCAATCTTGTCAATGGCATTTTTTTCATTCAAAAGGTCGACTACTTTGCCGCGCGCTTCCGTGGTCGAAAGCCCCGCTACTTCGGGGGCGTCTTGGGTCATTTGTCCTTCCAGGTCAATAACCGAGATCATTTCTAAGTTGTGCTTTTTGCCGATCTCATAGTCGTTAAAGTCGTGACCGGGAGTAATTTTTAGGGCACCGGTGCCAAACTCCGTGTCGACATAGGAATCGGAAATAATTTCCATTTCTCGGTCGTTTAAAGGGTTAATAACGGTTTTTCCGACTAAATTTTTATAGCGCGAGTCCTCGGGATTCACTGCCACGGCCACATCGGCATAAATGGTTTCCGGGCGGACGGTGGCCACAGTTATGTACTCCTCGGAGTCGGTGCGTCCTGAATTTTCCCCGGAGTCGGCGATTTTATATTTAACGTAATACAAAGGGGAAACAGTTTCTTTATGTTCAGTTTCTAAGTTACTAAAAGTGGTCCCATGATGAGGTGAATAATTTACCAAGTACATGTCGCGGTAAATTAACCCGTCCTGATGCATTTTTTCAAAAGTGTCGTAGACGGTTTTCACTACAAAGTCATCCAGCATAAAAGTGTTTCGGGACCAATCAGCACTCATTCCCAATTTTTTAAGTTGATCTATGGCCACATCGGAATTTTCTTCCACGAATTTTAGGATGTCGTTGTACAAGGTCGCGCGGTCAAAATCGAAGCGGCTTTTACCCTGTTTTTTAAGGAGGCGCTCGTAAACTACTTGGGTTTCGAAGCCGGCGTGGTCGGTGCCGGGAAGATACAGCGATTTGTAGCCTTTCATGCGCATGATCCGCGTCATTACGTCCTGAATGGCATAAGTGACGTGTCCGCAATGGAGTGGGGCATTAGCGTTGGGAGGGGGCATGAGCACACAAAAAGTCTCAGGCTTTTGAGTTTTTGGGTCCTTTTTTACCGGCAGCCCGGCGTCTTCTCGCAATTTCTGTGCTCCCTCAGGGGAAAAGACACCCGCTTCTTCCCACATTTTGTAAACTCTCTCCTCAGCTTCCTGGTGGTCATATTTCTTATCCATTAGCTTGTATAATAACAAAGAAGCCAGTAAAATGCCTCCATATGCTTTACTCCCAGCAGTTCGGAAAGACCAACAAAAGTGCCAAGGAATACGATTCGATAAACGCCACCTTGCTAATCAAAGCGGGATTCATCGATCAAACTATGGCCGGTGTTTACACCTTTTTACCACTAGGACTGCGGGTTCTAAACAAAATCGAAGACATTGTCCGCGAGGAAATGGATAAAATTGGAAGTGAGGTGTTGATGTCTACGCTGGCACCAAAAGAGGCATGGGAACAAACCGGCAGGTTCGAAACCGTCGACACGTTGTTTAAAACCTTTGGAGCAAATGAGCCATCACAAACGTTAAATTCTGCCGAATACATCTTAAGCCCTTCACATGAGGAGGTTTTAACTCCTTTGGCTAAAAAGTTTAACTTTAGCTACAAAGATTTACCTTTCGGGGTTTACCAAATTCAGTCAAAATTTAGAAACGAAGCCCGCCCCAAATCGGGATTGCTACGAGGTCGCGAATTTAGAATGAAAGACTTATACAGTTTCCACGCCACTCAAGAAGATTTTGAAAAATATTACGAGGAGGCCAAAAAGGTATATGCCAAGGTTTACGAAAGACTGGGCCTCGGCGATTTCACTTTTATTTGCCTCGCCTCCGGCGGCGATTTCACCGACGAGTTTTCCCACGAGTTTCAAACAGTGGTCGAAACAGGCGAAGACACGATTTACTTAGATCGCGACAACAACATAGCCTACAACGACGAGCTCAAGAACGAGGAAAAAACCAAAGAATTAGATATCGATTTTTCGGCGTTAGAAGAGATAAAAGCTAGCGAAGTCGGAAACATTTTCCCCTTGGGATCTAAATACTCCGATGCTTTCGATTATAAATTTACCGACAAAGACGGGACTCAAAAACCGGTAATAATGGGTTGTTACGGAATCGGCACCTCACGCGTTATGGGCGTACTAGTGGAGAAATTTAACGACGAAAAGGGGATTTTGTGGCCGGAACAAGTCGCACCTTTTAAGGTTCATTTAGTAGGATTAAATTTAGAGGACGCGGGTGTCGCTAAGCAGGCGCAAATCGTGTACAACCAGCTACAAGAGAAAGAAGTAGAAGTCCTGTTTGACGATCGTGTCGACGCCTCCGCCGGAGAAAAATTGGGCGATGCGGATTTAATCGGCTGCCCTTATCGAGTAGTGGTCTCTCCAAAAACCGGCGACCAAGTGGAAATCAAATTGCGCAACGAAACCGAAGCAAAACTAATCAACCACGAAGAACTACTTGAGCTTTTAGCTAACGGTGAATAAGCTTAAAGCACATCCAATCTTTGTCAAACTTCTTTCCTTAGGCTTACCACTGAAAGATTATGCAATCTTCGGTAGCGGCCCCATGGTAGTTCATAGGATCAAAGAAATCGGTAACGACTTAGATTTACTCGCCAGAGGCAAGGCTTGGACCAAAGCTTGTAGCCTAAAGGAACCTGAGCCCACCAGCATAGGAGTTGGCCAGAGGGTAGCCTTATTCGACGGGGAAATTGAAATTTTTGACGTTTGGGGACCCGGAGAATGGGATACTGATGAATTGATCGACACCGCGGAGGAGATCGAAGGGATCAGATTTGTCACTTTAGAAAATGTAGTTAGGTGGAAAGAACACATGGGACGAGACAAAGACAAACAACACGTTGAAATGATAAAGGCGTATTTGCAAAAAGGTCCCTAGATACTAGACACTAATCACTTACCACACCCAAGGACGGATTTTCCCTTATTTTTTCTAGGGGTTGGGGGTTGTTGTTGAAAAAAGCCGCACTTGCAATGTAAACCGCGTTGTCGGTGCACAATTTTATAGGCGGAACAAACAAAGGTGTGTTAATTTTTTCGGCTGCTACCTTTAATTCTTGGCGCAAAAATTTATTGGCGGCCACCCCTCCTGCGAGCATGATTGATTGGGCATCGTGTTTTTGAGCTGCCTTTATCGCCTTAGCCACCAGCACTTCCACCACGGAATCCTCGAACTCGCGCGCAATGGAGGCAACAACGTCCGGGGATTGGTTTTTTTCTACTAAACGCCGCACCGCAGTTTTGAGCCCTGAAAAAGAAAAATCAAAGTTGTCTTCATGCAGCAGTGGGCGCGGCAATTGCCCGGCAAAAACGTTATTGTCACACGTCGCAGCCAACTCCGACAATTCTCGGCCGCCCAAATATTTGCTTAAACCCAACAAACGGGCGGTTTTATCAAAGGCCTCCCCGGCAGCATCGTCTAAAGTACCGCCTAAAAATTCAAAATCTCCGTGGCCTCGCATCAAAACTAAATCGGTATGTCCACCACTCACAATTAACACCACCGAAGGAAAAACCGCATCTTCGTTCTCCGTCAAATCGGGGTTCTCTAAAAAATTTCCGTAAATGTGACCTACCAAATGATTTACCCCAATAATCGGCTTATCCCACGACAAAGCCAAAGCCTTGGCCGCCTCAATCCCCACCACCAAGGATCCAATCAACCCCGGCCCCACAGTTACAGCAATCGCGTCAATATCATCCGCTGACAACCCGGATTTTTCCAAAGTATCCGCCATCACCGGGACAATAAACTCAACTTGCTTTCGCGCCGCCACTTCGGGTACCACGCCGCCAGTCATCATATGTAAATCGGCCGAGGAAGCCACGCAGTCGGCAACCACTCGCACACCATTTTCCACCACAGCGCACGCGGTTTCATCGCACGAGGTTTCGATACCTAAAATGTTCATCTGGAGGATTCTAACACGGTCGAGAAACGTCTTTTACAGCACACCCAGCTCGGTTTTTTCCTGACTTTCAGGGCGTTCAATAAATTCCAAGTACCGCTCCGTAGTAGATAGGCGCTTGTGCCCGGCAATTCTGGAAATTTCCACAATGCTCACTCCGGAACCCAAATGATGGGCCACAAAAGTGTGGCGCAAGTCATTAACTTTAGCCTTTTCAATTCCAGCCAATTTAAAGTACTTGTCAATGGTGGACCTAATATTTCGCACCAGCAAAGCTTTTCCAGTCTTAGTCACAAATAAATGAGGACCGTCCACGTCGGGGCGCCCGTCGGCCAAATACTTATTAAGTGCTTCTAAAACGGCTTTATTCAGAGGAATAAGCCTAGCCTCTTTATTATTCCTTTTGGGAACAGATAAAATACTGCCATCGGTCGTGTCCAGTTTAGAAATCTCCTCAATTTTCATTCCCGCCAATTCCGAAATAGTAAGCCCAGCCTGTAGCAAAACCTCCACCATGGCATAAGTTCGCATATCACCTCTGGCGGCATCTCTTAGGGCTCGGTACTCCAATCTGGACAATATTCTGGGGGCTTTAGATTCCACTTTAGGGTGCTTTAAAAGGTCGGCCACATTATCATCCACATGGTTCTCGGCTTTTAAAAATTTAAAGAAAGTTTTGGTCGAGTTGGTCTTACGGGAAATAGATTTGGGCGTGTAATTGTCGTTGGCCAATTTATCCATAAAGCTTTGCAAATCCTCTAGTTTAATTTCGGAAACAAGATTTACCCCCCTTTTGGAAAGGTGGTTTGATAGCTGCTCAATATCTTTTCCGTAGGCAAGAAGGGTGGAAGAAGACTTGTTCTGGCTTTCCAGATCCTTTATGAACTTTTTATGCGCATCGTCTAATTTGATCATGACTTTACCAGTAGAGAAATACTATGGGACAGTATAACAATAGGATAAAAATGTGTCAACACCTAAATCGATAACGTATATAATACTTGTAATGTCCAAGTTGGCGCACGCGAAATATATTGGTTTAACTTTGGTTTTTTTGCTATTAACCCTTAACTTTGCGCGTAATACTAGTGAGGTCCTAAAAAACAGCGGGAGATTGGAAAACCTAAAGAAAAGGGTTCAAACGTTGGAGGAAAAAAGAAACACCCTAAAAAGCGACATCAGGTATGGGAAAACCGACGAATTTGTTGAAGAAAAGGCCAGAAACGAGCTGGGCCTATTAAAACCCGGGGAGAAACTGTACCTAATGCCGGAGGACCCACTTCAAAGTACGAGAGCGAAAAAAGACTCTTCCAGAATAGACCCCACCCTAGAAATCGAAGAAAACCCTTGGTTTAAGGTAAAAGCTCAAGACGGTAGAGAGAATTTCCGTGAGTGGGTACGCTTATTTTTGGCTCAATAACTCTTAAGTTTCATCCGCGTTTTAAGGGGCGAAGGTTGCAAATAAGGGGAAAGGTCTATATAATAACCTGCATATTTTAATAGAGCGGGGTGGAGGAGTAGTACCTCGTCAGGCTCATAATCTGAAGACCTCGGTGCAAATCCGGGCCCCGCAACCAAAACTCCAATTAATGATCGGAAAAAACGTTTTTACCCCAAAAACTTACTATATAAAAACTTATGGCTGCCAGGCCAATATCGCCGATTCCAATAAGATTGCCGGAATTTTAGAAAGTAAAGGCTTTGAGCGCTTTGTTCCGCCGGAGACCAAAACCGAAGGGGAGGCGTTAGAAAAGGCACTTAGACAGGTTGATTTATGTATTATAAACACGTGCTCGGTACGCCAAAAAAGTGAGGATAAAACGTACGGAATCGGAAAGTTGGTTAAAAAAATAGGGGCTTCCGACGAGGAGAATGTGGAGAATTCCGACGGCAAAAGACCTAAAAAACCCTTTATCATACTGGCCGGATGCGTGGTAGGCTCAGCCACCGGAGAACGAAAAAGGACGGAGCTGGCGCAACTAAAAAGAAAAACTCCCTGGGTAGATGCGTATGTGGGACCGTTAGAAATCACCCAAGAATTTGATTTAAATGCGGTCACTTCTGTGATTGAGAACCCCGCACAAGCTTTTGTAAATATTTCGCAAGGATGTGACAACTTTTGCACTTATTGCGTGGTGCCTTACGCCCGGGGTCCGGAAGTTTCCAGAGGAAGGGAGGAAATAGTGGGGGAGGTCAAGAATTTGGTGGGGAGGGGGTTTAAAAAAACCACACTTTGTGGACAAAACGTTAATTCCTGGGGACTGAGCCAAAAAGAGAAGTTTAAAATACGAGCGGGGAGTGACCAAAAATTACCTTTTGCCGATCTTTTAAGAAAAGTCCATAAGATAGAGGGCCTTGAGGAAATTGAATTTATATCTTCGAATCCTTTCGACTTCACCCAAGACTTAATTGATACAATCGCCTTACCTAAAATTTCTAACTATTTACATATTGCAGTGCAGTCTGGAAATAACGACGTCTTAAAGCGCATGAACCGGCGCCACACCGTCAAAGATTTCCTAAATTTGGTAGAAAAAATCAAAAAAGTTAAGCCTGGGGTCGAATTAGGCACCGACATTATCGTTGGATTCCCTGGGGAGACTAGGGAACAATTTATGGACACTGTAGCCCTATTTGAAAAAGTTGTTTTTAAAGTCGCCTATATTTCGATGTACTCGGTGCGCCAAGGGACCGCAGCCGTAAAATTAGATAAAGATGACGTCCCCTTAACCGAAAAAAAGTGGCGGCACGCTTATTTAACCAGAAAGTGGAAAGAATCAAGGAAAAAGAGGGGTTGATATGACAAAATCACTCAAACAGATCACAATTCCCATAATTTTAGGTCCCACTTCTACAGGAAAAACTTCTTTAGCTGTCAGGCACTGCCAACTTTTCGGCGGAGAAATAATTTCGGCGGATTCGAGACAGGTCGTTAAACATATGGACATTGGGACGGGAAAAGCGCCGGTGAGCCAAGAAAATCGTGCGGAAAATAACCAAATATCCGTGGAAAAAGGAGACAAAAAATGGATGGGTAATGGCGTCAACATTTGGGGGTACGACCTCACGGATCCCAATACCTACTTTTCGGCCTACGATTACGCCAAGTGGGCCCTTCTCCAAGCCAGAAAGCTGCTGGAACAGGGCAAAACCGTGTTTTTGGTTGGTGGAACAGGGTTTTACATAGACATCTTCACCAAACGGAAGTCCCTTGCAAATGTCAAACCCGACCTCGAACTACGCGAATCTTTAGGCGCCATGACAACCAAAGACCTATTCGCACAACTAACATCGCTAGGCCCAAAAAAAGCTGCCTCCGTCGACGGCAAAAATAAAGCGCGACTAATCCGAGCCATAGAAATAGAACTTGCCGCGAAAAAGAAAGGAGCAAAAAGTAATCCCCCGCTACCCTACCTCGAAAACGTCGAATTTAAATTTATCGGATTAACCGCACCACGCGAGATTTTATATCAACGCACCGACAATTGGCTGGACAAAGTTTGGGAGAACGGGCTCCTAAAAGAAACTACCTGGCTGATTCAAAATGGCTATCAAGATTCCCCCAAACTAAAGGGGCTAGTTTACAAAACCGTCGTCGACTACCTACAGGGCAACCTAAATTCGAAAGAGGCGAAACAGCGCATTAAATACGACTTGCATGCCTACATCCGCCGACAACAAACGTACTTTAAGAAAAACCCTCACACAACTTGGCTAGACATCACCAAACCAAATTTCGAGCAGAAAGCTAAGCACCACCTTAAACAGATCATCGAAAAAACCACCTAAATAGGGTAAAATCAGATCAAATGGATCGGCAAGTAATTATCTCTATAAAAACCATTGCCATTACTTTAGGTGCGCTTCTGGCGGGTTATATTGTCTATCGCCTGGGACCGGTTATCGTCGTTTTGGTAACTTCTCTTTTTTTAGTCATTGCCGTTGAAGGCGCGGTCAAATACCTTTGCACCAAAACCCTGCTAAACAAACCGGTGTCGCGGGGGGTAGCTGTACTGGTTACTTACGCCCTGTTTATATTGGCGGTACTAGTAATTTTTACTCTGGGGCTACCACCGATCGTTGTTGAATCTCAGAAGTTAGTCGCTAGTCTAACCCAAATTCTTCAGGATTTTTCGGAAAGAAGTGATTTGGATATTTCCAGCACATTCTTGCCTAAATTTACGGACGTAACCGGTGGAGTTTTGTCAGCCACTTCTTCCATTCTTGCCGCCATAATGGGCATCCTCAGCGTCGTGATTTTTTCCATTTATATGTCGTTAGACTGGGTAAATCTTAAGGCCGGCTTTCTGCGATTTTTCCCCGAGAAGATAAAAGGCAAAGTATCAAAAACCATTCAGAACATAGAAACTAACGTGGGGCACTGGGTAAAGGGGCAACTGCTACTAATGCTGATAGTCGGCACCGTTACTTTTTTCGGGCTTCTGGTCTTGGGAGTGCGGTACCCATTGATACTTGGTTTGATCGCGGGAATTTTAGAAATTGTACCCATAATCGGTCCCATAATTACAGCAGTACTTGCCGCAGTGATCGCCTTCGCCGATTCCCCCATAAAGGGTTTCGGGGTTCTGGCACTTTTTATTATAATTCAACAACTCGAGAATAACTTGCTGGTACCAAAGATTATGGGAAAGGTGTCGGGGTTTAGTCCGCTTATTATATTGCTGGCTCTGTTGGTCGGAAGCAACTTTTTCGGTATTATCGGGGCGATACTGGCGGTTCCTACGACTATGGTTCTATCTATATTAGCTAAAAGATTTTTAAATTTCCCCAGCTCTGACTAACTCTCAATAACAACGTAATACTTTCTCCATAGGAAAAGAGGAAGCCAGATTCTGTTCACCCCAAGGGGCTGGCGATCATCTATCTAACGCTCCATCTTTGTGCCTCGCCGGGTCAGCTCAAGCGGCACGGTCGTGGATTTCTGCAGGTGGGATTGCCCGTTTCATTCTTTTTTCTTATCATCTCTTCTAATCTAAACCGATTAGAGAAAACGACTTAGAAAAAAGCTCGTCT
This sequence comes from uncultured Candidatus Saccharibacteria bacterium, assembly GCA_964516255.1. Taxonomy (GTDB): domain Bacteria; phylum Patescibacteriota; class WWE3; order UBA101185; family UBA10185; genus CAZEWQ01. Next base: position 1,123 of record CAZEWQ010000004.1, on the reverse strand, counting down.
CTGTTGCTCTCAAAGGATGTAAACGCACCCTCTGTCCTTGCTTTCTTTCGAAAGCAAGACACCAGCTGTTACCAGTCGGAGCTTACACTCCGTCCCATCACCCTACGCAGTCTGGACTTTCCTCCCCTGTAATACAGGGGCGATCACCCTTTTTCCTATGGGTTTATTATACCACCTCCAACCCTGCAGTGCGAGCGGCCACTAAGCTAGCTTTGACACCCGTTCATGGTAAAATTTGCTAATGGAGCCAACAGAAGAAATCGACCCCAATAAATTTCACGTCCTAAGCGGCACCACAAAAAAGCTTATTGTTGTGGCCATAGCGATACTGGTTTTGATTATAATTCCTCTGAGCGGCTATTCTTACTATAAGTTTGCCATCAACAGACCCAACCAAACCTTAAAGGAAATCACTTACGAAATCAAAAAGGGCGCCAGCATTGTAGAGATCGGGGAGGAACTTCAACAGCTGGGCGCCGTAAATTCTCCGGCACTTCTTGGCCTCTACGTAAAAACGACTAAATCGGACAAAAGTATTCAAGCGGGAACTTATGTTATTCCGGCGGGGACAAACATGATAGATCTGGTCAAAATGTTTGAACACGGAACCAACGATAAATTTATAACCTTTATTGAAGGGTGGCGCATTGAAGAGTTTGCCCTAGAGGCCACCGAAAACTTCAAAGACATAGATTACGAAGATTTTGTAGAACAAGCCAAAAATTCGGAGGGCCTACTTTACCCGGATACCTACTCATTTAATGTTGAGGTGACCGAAGAGGAAATGGTTAAAAGACTAAGAGACACGTTTGACCAAAAAACCCAGGATATACTGACGGAAAATGCTTTAGCCGCAGCCGGTTTAACCTACGAACAAGCCATAGTTTTCGCCTCCCTGGTAGAAAGGGAATCGTTTGACGATGAAGAAAGAGAGGTCATAGCGGGAATATTAATAAATCGTTGGAAGGGAAAAGAGCTCATTGGTGCAGACGCCACCACCCAACACATTGCCGCACTACTCCGCGCTAATTGTTCTTTAACAAGCGACAAAGCATGCCCCAAAGAAGATACGGCACCCAACATCGACTGGTGGCCAAAAGATTTAACCGTTTACGAACTGGAA
>CAZEWQ010000003.1:0-19020 GCA_964516255.1 uncultured Candidatus Saccharibacteria bacterium | reverse complement strand
GAGGCAAAAATGGGCAGTGTCGAAATTCCTGTTTTCAGCCTAGCGAAGAAATCCCTTTAATGCAAGGGTTTTTTGCAGAAGGCGAGGTTCGACCACACGTTATTTAGCTGTCTCGCTATACCGAGTTTCGCGAATTACGGTTACCTTAACCGTTCCGGGATAATTTTGCTCCAACTCAATTTTTTTGGCAATTTCCCGTGCTAGCAAGGAACAGGTGGAGTCATCTACCCTTTTAGGTTCCACAAAAACTCTAACCTCTCTCCCCGCAGAAATAGCGTAAACTTTGTTGACCCCGTCAAAGCTTCTGGCCGCCTCCTCCAAGTCGCCCATCCTTTTGGCGTAGTTTTCGTAGCTTTCTGATCTGGATCCCGGTCTGGCGCCGCTAATATGGTCAGCCAATCCTACAATGGACGATTCTACGGAAGTGTAAGGTTTGTCCTCGTGGTGTTCGGCAATACAAGCCATGACCTTTTCGTCGATGTTAAATTTCTTCAGAAAGTCTATTCCCAGTTGTATGTGTGAACCTTCTTCGTCGCTGATGACCTTCCCGATGTCATGCAGTAAACAACCCAATTTAACCGTTTGCAAATCAACTTTTAGCTCATGGGCAATGGCCATTCCGATTTTGGTGACTTCAAGAGTGTGTTCAATCAGGTTTTGCCCGTAGGAAAAGCGATACTTAAACTTCCCTAATGTTTGCACGATCTCTTTATCGAGATTGTAAACACCAACCATATGGCACAAGTTGTCACCTTCCTTATAAGTGATTTGCTCAATTTCTTTTTTGGTTTTTTCGACGACTTCCTCGATTTTGGCCGGTTGAATGCGGCCGTCGGCAATAAGCCGTTCTAAAGCCACTTTAGCAACCTCACGCCTAATGGAATCGAAAGAAGAAACAATAACCTCACCTTCGGCAGAATCTAAATCCAGTTCAACCCCGGTTAATTCCTCGAAATACTGAATATTTCGACCCTCTTTGCCAATAATTCTTCCCTTAATTTCCTCACCTTCAGGCAACTTAACCTTGGAAGTAGTGTGTTCGGCTACATATTCGGTGGAACCGTATCTCATCGCGTCCATCAAGATTTCTTTAGCCGTTGTGTCCGCGGTTTTTTTGATTTCCTCTTCCATTTCCCTTACTCTTTTACCTTTTTCTTCAACTAAATCCTTATCCAGTTTTTCCAGTAATATTCTTCGTGCTTCTTCTTTGGTTAGACCGGCGACTTTTTCCAGTTGGCCTCTTTGCTTTTGGTAAATACCGTCCAACTCTTCCTGTTTCTTATCTAAAGCCTCTTTGGCCAGCTTGAGTGTTCTAGTTTTCTCCAGCTGTTCCTCTTCTTGGGTTTCCAGGCGTATTTTTTCCATGGCCAGCTGCTTCTCGGTTTCGATTGTTGCTTCTTTTATCTTTCTAACCTCTTCCTCAGCCTCTTCCCTAGCCTTAAGTGTGTGGTCTCTAGCTTCCAGCAGAACTTCTTTAGCCTTCGCCCTTGCTTCTGCGACGAGTGCATGATTTAAAACTGCTTCTTGATCAGGGGTAACTGCTTGTGTTCCACTGTCTGCTCTATCTGCTTTGGGTTGGCCAAATTTCCTATTCCCAAGCAGAAAGTACACCATACTTGAGGTAAGTATCAGCACCAACGCGGCTAGTATTATCAATAAAACTTCTAACATAGTCCTCCTTTACAACGACAAATATCTAATTGACGGAGTTTAAATTGAGAAAAGTTTATATTAATGGATAAGTCAAGCGTGCCGTATTTTTGTGTGGCGTTCGCTATAAGTCAAAAGCAGAAATTCAATTTTTGGCTTAATACTGGCTTTTCCCATGATTTTCTCAAACGATTCCGTGGGGACATTGTATTTGATTTTGGAAATTTAAGCAAGCGAGGCGAGGGGTTATCGGGGCAAAACGTTGTTAATTACCTCCGAGGAATAACCCTTTGAGGCCAAGTAGGCAAAGAGCTTCTTTCTTGTCTTGTAGTGGTCGCCCGATTTAACGGTTTTGATTTTTTTGGCTAGGTATTTTTTTGCGGATGCTATTTCGAACTCGAGGTCGATTTGAGTTAGTGCTTCGTCAATAAAATCCCGTGCAACTCCTTTTTGGACTAGAAACTTGATCATTTGCAACCTACTTTTAGGTTTCTTGGACTTTAATTGTTGGGATACAAATGTTTTGGCGTATTCCAAGTCATCAATGAGGTTATCCTGCTCAAGGTACCTGAAAACTTTGTCTTTAACTTCTGCAATTCCCTCGGGGGAGATCTCTTGGTCCTTTCGGAAAATCCGATCAATCTTGTCCTCAACTTCCTTTCGAGTACGCTCCTTTACCGCCAGAAAGTTTAGTATCCTCCCCAGGATTTTACTGAATTCGTCCGCGTTCATTATTCTTCGTCGGGTTCGTTGCCGATCTGCATAGGAATATTGTGTTCTTCCTTGACGTGTTGGCGTATTTTTCTGTCTATTTCGGCCCTCACCTTCGGATTTTCCTTGAGATAGTTCTTGGAGGCCTCTCTTCCTTGCCCTAATTTTTCCCCATTATATTCGTACCAGGCACCGCTCTTTTGTACTATCTCGAACTCCACTCCCACATCCAGTAAATTTCCTTCTTTGCTGATACCTTCGCTGAACATGATATCAAACTCGGCCACTCGAAATGGGGGAGCGACCTTATTTTTAACCACTTTCACTCGGACCCTGTTCCCCGAAACGCTGGCCCCATCTTTTATGGATTGGATCCTTCGGATTTCCATGCGTACAGAGGCGTAATATTTCAGGGCTTTTCCGCCGGCGGTGATTTCGGGGTTTCCAAACATGATACCGATATTGGTCCTGAGTTGGTTGGTGAATATTACGGTGCATTTTGATCTACTTATAGCGCCGGTAATTCGTCGTAAAGCCTTGCTCATTAGGCGTGCCTGCAAAGCAATATGGCTATCCCCAATGTCACCTTCGATTTCAGCTTTGGGTACCAGTGCAGCAACGGAGTCGATGGCGACCACATCAACGGCATTGGATCTTATCAAAGTTTCGGCGATGTCCAATGCCTGCTCTCCAGTATCCGGTTGAGAAATAAGTAGGGTATCGACGTTGACGCCTGTTTTTTGAGCATACTGTGGATCTAACGCGTGTTCGGCATCAACTAAGGCTGCTACGCCCCCGGCTTTTTGAGCCTCGGCGATAATGTGTTGTACCAGTGTGGTTTTTCCGGAAGCCTCCGGTCCGAAAATTTCGACCACACGACCTCTGGGCACTCCACCGACGCCCAACGCGATGTCTAGCGCAATGGCTCCGGTCGGAATAACTTCTATGTCTTTGAGTGCCCCACCTTCGCCCAACCTCATGATAGCTCCCTTTCCGAAGGATTTCTCAATTTGGTCTAGGGCAGATTGAAGGGCGAGTTCCTTATTTTTTAACTCCTTAGTTTTTTCTTGTGCCGGTGCAACCACTTTGATTCCTCCGAAAATAAACTTATTGGTGGGGCAGATTTATGATATCAGGCGCTCGTTTCTAATCAACGAGCGAATGTCTATTTTGAATAGACATAATGGTATCTTTATATTACCGCTATCCCATCCTTTTTGAAACCTCTTCTTTTCCTAAGGTAGCCAAAACGTCAAAGAGTGGGGGAGTGGCCTTTTCTCCTGTTAGTGCAGCGCGTAAGGTCATGAAGGCCTCTTTAGGTTTGTAGCCGCGCTCCTTCAAAAACTTATGGCATTGTCTATCCAGAGTAGACGCATTCCAATTCTCCCCATCAATATCATCGAAAACCTCCCTAAATCCGCCCAAAATATCGTCAACTTTCTCCCCGCCGAATTTCCGCAGGAGTCCCCTATCGACTTGCGGTTTTTCAAAGAAGTAGTGGGTGAGTTTGCCAAAATCTCCCAATAATTTCATGCGACCCCTCACCAAATCCAGAATTTTCTCCACATTTTCCGTTGATTCTTCTTTTGCCCGTGCCAACACGACGTCGTTAATCTTAAACCTGTCCGCCCACTTCAGGATGCGCTCCCACAACTCCCGTGAAGGAAGGTTTCTTATGTACACACCGTTAAACCATTGCAGCTTTTCCCTGTCAAAAGCCACTAAATCCGTCTTATGTATGTCTTTTAGATCAAATTCCTTCACAAACTCATCAAGCGAAAAAATCTCCCGCTCCCCTCCCGGATTCCACCCCACAAACATCAAGTAGTTCAAAACGGCTTCGGGCAAGTACCCTTCCTCCAAGAATTCCACCGCTAATACCGATCCAAAGCGCTTAGACAACTTTTTCCCTTCGCCGCGTTCCTTTAAATTAGGCAGATGAGCGTAAACAGGCAGATCCCAACCGAAAGCCTTATATAACAGCACGTGTTTGGGAGTAGACGGGATCCAGTCGTTGCCTCGTAGCACATGGGTAATTCCCATTAAATGGTCATCGACAACTACAGCAAAATGATAGGTGGGAAACCCGTCCGATTTTATTAGTATTTGATCGTCTAAGTCTTTGGAGTCCACACTAATCTCACCATAGACGACGTCGTTAAACCTAATGGTCTCTTTCTTGGGAACCTTCAACCGTACGACATATTTTTTGCCTTCTGCTAAATTGGCCTCAACAACTTCTTTAGACAGGTTTAAACAATGTTTGTCGTATTTGGTGGCGGCAATCCCCTGCTTCTGTTGATCTTCCCGCAACTGTTTCAGACGTTCTTCTGAGCAAAAGCACGGGTAGGCAAACCCTTTATTCATCAGCTCCTCGGCGTGCGTTTTATAAATATCCAACCGTTCGGATTGCCTGTAAGGCCCCTCGTCCCAACCAAACCCATAATCGCGTATAACTTGCAAAATTTGCTCGGCGGCGCCCTCTATTAAGCGTGCTCTGTCGGTATCTTCAATGCGCAATACAAATTTTCCGCCGTCACTCCCGCGGGCAAAAGCCCAATTGTACAAAACCGTTCGAATGTGACCAATGTGATATTCTCCGGTGGGGCTGGGAGCCATCCTGGTTCTGACCTTTTTGGCGTTGGCATCCATGCAAACATGATACCACGCTGTGTTAATATAGTAGTACGTTTGGCCAGCGTAAAAGGCTGTAGAACCGTATGAAACTAGGTCAAGTTGCCAGATTATTCAAAATAGGATACAAGGTTTTTATTGGCATCGTTTTCGTTTACTATTTAACCCTGCTAGTTTTAGGTCCTGCCACCAAACGATTTATTCAAAAGGCTTTTCCTCCCAAAGATGCTCCCACTTTAACGTATGGCAAACTGGAACCCTTGGAATTTATGTCCAAAGCAACCATAAATGAAGATTACCTCTTTGAGCTTAATACCAAAAACGGTCGACTTCCTACCGGTTTTCCCGCCCGAATGAAGGTTTTTAAATTTGACTACCCCCAATTTTCGTATCAAGCGGGTAAAGTTGCTCAGGGAGATGCCCAGGTGCTGGGTTTTACCGACAATGATCTGATTTCAGGACTTCAAGGGACCGTTTATCGTTGGAGAAATACTAGATCCGGTGGCGTTTTGGAAATCGACTCTCGTTCTATGAGGATAACTTTGATAACCCCGCTGCAAGGCAAGGAACGTGCATTTACCCCCGGAAGCATCACCTGGAGCAGTGGTGTTGAGATCGCTAAAAGCATGTTTGAAGCCCTCAACCGTTTTGAGGGTTATCGCGGCGGTACCTACACCGTGAGGTTGGGTGCTTATACCAGAGCTTCCTCCAGTACTTCGGGGGGTGGTTCCAGCTTTAGGTTATCCGAAACTCAGGATCAGACTAGTTCCCGTGTAGCTATGATCGATTTCTTCAGGCAAGTCAACGTTTGGGGGGAAGATTATCCTGTGGTGGGGGTGGACCCTAAAAAAGGGCTTTTGCACGCGATTGTGAGCAAACCTAACACCGCCAGACCGTACTTTAGTTATCCCGTGATCGAAGCTTATTATTGGGATTATGATCCAAAATCCGATGCCACGTATCCCATAATCCCTGTGGCTGATGCTTGGAACGCCATATCAGAGGGAAAGGGGGTCATTACCCACATAACATCGAGTGGCGCTAACCCTTTTGAAGAGTACAAAGCGGTAAATGTAGGGAAAATCTTAATCAACGACATTTATTTAGCTTATTATGAGACCTCACAATTTCAAAAATATATGCAGCCTATTTACGTTTTCGAAGGGGTTTACACTGCTCCGGGTGGAAAAAAGGGTAACATCGCCCTGTATTTCCCGGCCCTTTCGGCGGAAAATATTGAGAGAACCGAGATTCCTATTGAACAACCTACACCCCAATAATGAAAAAATTTGCTTTTTTAGATTTCGACAAAACGATATATGACGGCCATATTTTTTTCGATTGGGCACGATATTTGCGCAAAAGACGCTTTATTTCTTTTTCGCAACTCGTCGGACTAGAAGGACTTTTCGCCCAATATAAACTGGGTGTTTTGGGCTATGCAGAGACCGCGACAAAAATCTCCTATTCCTTTAACCAAATGTTAGTGGGAAAGGATTTCGATAAAGCTGTTGCTTTGTCGCGCAGCTTTTTGGTAGGTGAGAAGCTTAGGTTATATAAGTTCACTAACGAGTTGTTGCAGTTATTAAAGGATCACGGTTTTAAGATTTGTTTGGTTACTAATGAGCCCGATCTTTTGGCGGAATTATTAAAGGAGGAGTTAAATTTGGATGATGCCTTGGGATTAGGCTGGCGCCTACGGGACGGAAAAGTTGAGCAGGGGATTTTGGAAGACCTTTTTACCGCTGAAGGAAAGCGTGACCTCATTAGGGACTATTTGAACCAGCGAGAGATTGAACCGGCAGATTGTATTGCTATGGGAGATTCAGCTAACGACATCGAGATGCTGAAGTTTGTCGGTAGAGGCTTCTTACTTTCGCGCCAAGAAAAAGTGCTACAAAAGGCTAAAGGTACCGAAATCGAAGTTTGCACGAAGGACAACGTTTTAGAAAAGGTGAGGGCGTCTTTAAAAACTACTTAGGCCCCCAACGATAAGCCCTCAACACCCAATCCAAGAGTGTTTTAGTGTCATAAAAACGGTCCTCGCTGCCCATGACAATGATAATCAAATTCTTGTCGTCTTCCTCATATTGATAAATCAACACTTCCCCGGCCTCTGCGGTTCTGCCGGTCTTAATGCCCAGGGTGTTGGGAATTTCCCACAAAAGTTGGTTGGTGTTATATATGGTAGTTGAGAAATTTCCGTCGACGGAGGTTAGCGCATATTCCTGGGTGGAGACGATTTCCCTTACGATCTCGGCCTTGGTGGCTTTTACAGCCAATTTCAATAAGTCATCTGCAGTGGAATAGTGTCCGCCGTTTATGCCGTCCAGACCGATGGGGTTGGTAAAGCGGGTGTTAGTCATGCCCAATTGTACGGCCATTTCGTTCATTTTGGTTACGAAGACATCGTAGTCAACTGAAGCGTACATAACGCAAGCGGCATCTCCCGCGGATTGAATTAAAAGGCTGTAAAGCAGGTCTTTGAAGGTGAAAACCGCTCCTGCGGGGAGGCCGACACTTTGAGTGTCCAACAGGGTGCAATTTTCAGGTACTACCAATTTTCGGTTTAGGTCATATAAATCCAGCGCTACCAGAGCAGTTGCCAATTTGGTAGTGGAGGCAGGGGCAAGCCGTACGCTGTTGTTGTAGTTGTATAAAATTTTCTCGTGGTTGACATCGTATATAAGTACGGCTTTGGCGGAAGTGCTAGGGAGAGAGAAAGGATTTTCGAAAACGGGATAATCTTCCTGCTCGGTTTGTGTATCGGCGGGCCCTGATCTATCGAAGGGATTCGTTGGGTACAGCATGAAAACTAACCCATCCCCAACATAGTCGGATTTAATTTTTATTTGTTTAGAGATAGTTGGCCCGGCGATTATTAGACCTAAAATCACAACCAGATATAAGACATATCTGGAAACAGCGGCCACTGAAGCTTTTGTTGAGTCCAAAAACCAGAGGAAAGCGATGAGCGCCTTTAGGATGTTAATTCTTATAATTTGTTGCCAACTTAGTGTCACGCTGGGTATTTTGCCATATGATGGCGAAAAATGGAAGTGCTGGCTCAAACTTAGGTAATATCGCAAAGTTTTGGTTGTTCGATTTTTATGAGATCTTGCGCCTTCATAGCGATGGAGTGGCTGTGTGAACCGGCGTTAAAGACTGCTGTGTCGGTCGATTTTACACTCTGATCAAAGTAAGAGGGGAGATTTATGGCCTTTCCTATAGGAGGGATGGCGCCTATTTTTAATCCGGTTAGTTGAGTTACTTCTTCGGGAGAGGCCATTCTTAAGTCCTTGATGCTAAAGGTCTTCTTGAATTTTTTGAGGTTTGCTCTTTTGTCGCCGGGAACCACGATTAGTAGCGGTTTTTTATCAGCGAAAAATATTAGAGCTTTGGCTCCCTGCGAAAGTGTAGTTCCGCGCACCTTCGCTGCCTCTTCGGAGGTGTGGACGGGCTCGTGCTCGGTTAAGGTGTAATTAACATGGTTGTCATCCAGCAACTCTTGGATTTTTTCTAGGACGGTCATGAAGATTTAGGGTGTAAGCCTTTTGACGTCTCGAGGCAAAAAGGTGGCTTCTTTGATGCTGGGTAGATCCAAAATTTTGGCAATCAGCCGTGCGGGGCCAAAACCTATTCCGCCGTGGGGTGGGCAGCCATATCGGAAAAAGTTGAAATAGTTTTGTAACGGTTCCAACTCCGCCCCCATTTCTTTGGCTTGCTTTTCTAAGATTTCGGGACGATGTTCACGTTGGGAACCGGTGGTAACCTCCACTCCTTTATACAAAAGGTCAAAGCTCTTGGTTAGTTGGGAGTTGTCCTCGTGTCTCATGTGGTAAAAGGGTCGCACCGAAATGTCCCAATCAATTAAAAATACAAAATCATGGCCGGTTTCCTCTTTGATTATGCGTGAAATTTCGCGCTCTTCTTCGGGGCTGACATCATGCTCTTTTTCGCTTGATACTCCGGCCTTGGTTAGCTTTTCCTTGGCTTCTTTCATGGGAATTCTGGGAAAAGGTCGGGTTGGAATCTCAAGGTCGGGAAGTAAGATCTCTTTTAGCCGTTTAAATCCTGCAATGAGCATTTCCTCATGTGCATCCATTACGTCATGGTGTGACTCAATATAGGAAATTTCAAAATCGGTTCCAGTGAATTCAGTGGTGTGGCGAGTGGTGTATGAGAGTTCGGCTCTAAATACCGGTCCGAAGATGCAAACCTTCTCCAATCCGCTGGCCATAGCCATTTGTTTGTAAAATTGGGGTGATTGTGCCAGATAAGCTTTGCGGTCGAAATACTTGACTTCAAAAACATCGGCACCCCCCTCGCTGGCAGTTCCCATAAGAGAGGGGGTGTAAAGCTGAATATATCCGTTTTCCTCAAAAAACTGGTGAAAGCCTTTTTCCAACTCGGTCCAAACTTTAAAAATAAATTGCTTTTCAGGGCGGCGCAGGTCAATCCAACGCCAGTCAAACCTTTTGGTGACGTCAGTTTCGTCTCCGCTTTTTCCCACCATTACTGGAATAGGAAGTTCGGGTTCAGCTTTAGACAAGACCTCAATTTTTTGGGTTTTAACCTCAAATCCCCCCGGGGCGGCTTCTTCTTCTTTTAACGAGCCCTCAACGGACACAACTGACTCTAAAGTTAAATTCTTTGCGGTTTCAAAAGTTTCTGCGTCAACTTCTTTTTTGTTTACGACTACTTGAACGGTTCCCGTCACATCGCGAATAATTAAAAAAACCAAGTTTCCCTGATCGCGAATTGTCTGAGCAAACCCGGCGATCTGCACGTTTTGTCCAATTTGGGAGTTTAAATCTTTGATGTGCGTACGCGGCATAATAAAAAACTAATCAACTTCGGACTTTTTGAAATCCTTAATAACCAAGTCTGCGCTTATTTTACCATTAAACTCGTTTAATTCGATGCTATAAACAACATCTATTTTATCGCCAAAACCAACTCCTTCGAAGGCGTCCTCACTGTTAAAGTGAATGGCTTTGTGAAGATCCCCATTGTCGGAAAGTTTGAGGCTAGTGTGTTGTCCCTCTCGGCCGACTTGGTTAATCTCGGCTACTCGTGTGTTTTCGCTTAAAAATACCGGTTTGGGATTTCCCATACCGAAGGGTGCCAATTGAGTGAGTTGCTGGGCTAGTTCTACAGTTGCCGTTTCTAGAGGAATTTTGAGGTCGATGTTTACAGTGGGAACCAGTAATTCTTCGGGAAGTTCACTTATTGCTGCGGCCATAATTTTCTCTTTAAGTTTAGGCAAGTTTTCGTGAGAAATAGTGAATCCTCCGGCCATAGGGTGCCCTCCCAAATTTATGAATAAGTCTTCAAATTGGCGTAAAAAAGTTGTGATATCGAAACCTTTGACTGATCGAACCGAGCCCTTTCCTTGTTCCTTGCTTAGGGCAATGACGATGCTGGGTCGATAATGTTTTTGGGTCAATTGCGAAGCCACCAAGCCGATTATTCCCTCGTGGTAATCGGGGCTTTCGGTGACGATGATTTTTGGCAATTCTCCGCCCTCGTCGCTACCTTCGCCCCTGTCTTTTTTGGCCAGCTCATACATTTCTAAGGTCTTATCCCGGCGTTCCACGTTAACACCGTTTAGTTTCTGGGCAATCGCTCGCACCTGTTGGGCGTCTTCTTCGATGAGTAGGTCTAAGGAATCTTGAGCGTCCACCAGCCTTCCGCCGGCGTTTATTCGGGGGCCGATTACCCAGCCTAAATCATAGGTGGTGATTTGACCGGGTCGCCTTCCCGAAGCTTCAAGTAAACTTTTTATCCCTAGCGGTGGATTGGCGTTTAAAACCTTCAACCCCTCAATAACCAAACTTCGATTAAACCCCAACAGCGGCGCCAGATCGGTGACGGTTGCCAAAGCTGCCAAACTCACGCTTTGCGCATCTTTTGACCCCAGCGCTTTGCTCAAAATCCAGGCAATAGTTGAACCCACAATTTCGTGGTCTACCAAAATAATATCGGCGGAAGGCAAAACATCAGGTTTTTGGTGATGATCGGTGACAATTACAGTGTGCCCCAAACTTTTTATATAATCTACTTCGTTTTGGGAAGTGATTCCACTGTCTACGGTTATAAAAAGTATCTTTTGGGGATTTGTGTCTAGCGCCTTTTCCACTTGTTTTATCGCCTCATCCACGGAGTTTTGAGAAAGTCCGTAGCCGTGCTCAAATCTATTGGGAATAAAATGGAAAGTTTCCTCGTAGCCCAACTCTTTTTTTAAGGTGTTGTATAAAATGGCCGTAGCGCAAATTCCGTCAGCGTCGTAGTCCCCATGGATAATTATGGGCGTCTTTGCCTCTACTTCCGCCAAAATCAGATCCCGCGTTTGCCTAAGTGCCCGCCTGAATTCGACAGAAAGTTTTAGTAATTGCTCCTGAATCCTTGGGGGGTTTAAAAACTCTTGCTTATCCAAGCCCTTATTTTTCAGTATTAGACTGACGATGTTCTGTTCTCCTGCCGACTCGGTTAAAATATTCCATCTTTTCATAAGTTGAAGTAAGAATGCCTAAACCCATAGGAATAAGGAAGGATGTGACTACATTGTCGTATCACATCCTTCTCTACTCCTCCGGCGGCTCTTCGTTCTTTTCAAAAATTTCCATTCCCAGTACTACCTCATCACCCATCTTAATACTTCCATCCAACAATTTTACTGCCAAATGCGATCCCACAGTGTTTTCGATAGTGCGAGCCAAAGGTCGCGCCCCCCATTCCGGGGTATAGCCGCGCTTGGCCAATTCTTGAATAAGTTCAGGTTTAAAACCCACCTTTACACCTTTCTGATCAGCCCTTTTCCTCACTCTATCCAGCATAAGGTCGGTTATCTTAGTCACGTTTCCTTCGGTCAGCGGTCTAAAGACAATAATTCCGTTAAATCGGTTCAAAAACTCGGGAGCGAAGTGGTTTCTCACTTCTTTCATGGTGGCGGTTTGCATTTCCTCAAAGTTGCCGTTACGCTGTTCTACCTCTTGAATAACGCGGGTTCCGACGTTGCTGGTGGCGATGATAATAGTGTTGGTAAAGTCAATCACGCGCCCGGTAGAATCGGTTAAACGCCCATCATCCAAAACCTGTAAAAAAGTAAGCAGCACGCTGGAATGAGATTTTTCTATTTCGTCTAGTAAAATTAAAGCAAACGGCTTAGTGCGTACGGCTTCAGTCAAGATTCCCTTAGTTTTCCCATCTGAGGTCCCAATCAACTTTTGGATGCTATTTTCGTGTTGATATTCGCTCATGTCTAATCGAATCATGGTGTCTTCGCTGCCAAAGTAAATTCGCGCCAGAGTCTTAGCAGTTTCCGTTTTGCCGACTCCCGTGGTTCCTACAAACAAAAAGCTGGAAATAGGCTTTTTCTCATCCCGCATGCCCGCCCGCGCTCGTTTTAAGGCGGCACCGATTTGGTTTATGGCCTCGTTTTGCCCAATAACCATTTTTCTCATGTCGGTTTCAATGTTTAGTAACTTTTGCGACTCGTCGGCTGTAACCTGGGTTACAGGAACGTGAGTCATTTGGGAAATTTCCTGAGCCACATTATGAGATGTAAGGCGTTTGTCCGACTTAGTCGAAGTGGCGGCGGTTCGATCCAAAACATCTATGGCTTTATCGGGTAGCACTCTCTCGTGAATCAATTTTTCCGAAAGCTCGACGGTTTTTTCCAAGGCCGGGTAAGTGACTGTGACTTGATACTTTTTCTCGATACCCACGGCTACTTCCTTTAAAATCCTTAAGGTGTCTTGTTTTGAAGCCTGAGGTAGCTCGTATTTTTTGAAAAGGCGGGCGAAGGCACCGTTGGGTTCTATGTATTTCCGATAGTTTTGGGTGGTTACTGCCCCAATGAATTGAATCCTTCCCGCGGATAAGTAGGGCCCCAAAATACTAAAAGCATTAGATACGCTGGCATCCGTAGATCCGGTGTCTGCGGTAAGCAGATTTTGAATCTCGTCAATGAAAAGAATTATGTCCCCGCTTCCCCCCACCTCATCCATCACTTTTTTGAATTTGTCCGCCACCCCACCGGAGGTTTTAGCGCCGGCAATTAAGGCACCGGGAGCCAGACTGACAATGCGCTTAAATTTTAAGGATTTGTGTTCGGTTCCGTAGGTTACGTGGTGAGCGATTCCTTTAACAATGCTGGTTTTTCCGCATCCGGGCGGGCCGACAATAAGTACATTCACCCGCGAACTCCCCAGCAAAGCGGCCATTTCCCCAATTTCTTTGTCGCGCCAGACAGTAGATTTGATAACCCCCTTTTGTACCATTTTGGTGAAATCTTCGGAGACTGAGTCCAGATTGGGGGTTACACGTCCGGTCATTCCGCGGCCAGCTCCGCGCAATTTGGGCATTTCGTAATCTTCTTGCCAAATAAAAACTTTTGCCAAGCCTTCCCTTTGGCTTACAACCCATTGAACAGTGTTCTCAACGATTTCCACTTTTGAATTGTACTTGGCCAAAAAGACCTCAATTTTGGGAATTAGTGATAGAACAGACAAAAACAGGTGTTCAACTTCCACGTAGCGAGTTTTGTGCTCCTTGGCAAATTGATAAGCTTTTTCCGCAATTTGGGACGGATTTACTTTGGGGCTGTCCAGCAACTCCTTAGCGAATTGGTCGTCTGTGAGCTCCGCCTTATCTAGTACCAATTGTATGTGGGGATGCCTAAGTAGCATTGCGACCCCCGTGGTTTGGGAAACTTGCAGCTCTCGAAGATGCCTTAAAGTAACAGGTCTAAACGACTCCAAAACCTGATTGTTTTTTTCCAGTGAAACCTCCGTGACGCGTTTCGAAGGAACATTTCTTTTCAAGAATTTTCGCAGAAAAAAAGTAAGGATTATCAGTGGTAATAACAAGAACCGCCCTGACTTAGTTCCGGTTTGAGAAAGAATGATGAACGGTAGAAACCACCAGAGAAGCGGTATCAGAAGGGCAATTATGTATAGAACCCCAATGACAATCAGGCCAAAAATTACTTCAAAAAATCTTATGACAAATCCGATGCAACGCCCGACCAAAGTGTAGTCTCCAAAAAGCGGTGTAAATATCAATCGAAGATTAAGTGTAAAAGCCAATTGATTGTTTATCTGAGCGATAAACCTTCTGGAAATGGTGAAAAGACTTAGTGGTGCTTCTATTACCCACCATTTGGGGAAGTCTACGATCTTCTCGAGCAGTTGTCCCATGACCTTATGTTATCAAATAGATTCCCGTAGGCATAGCCTGGCAATGAGTTTTCCGATGATCAATCCCAGAGGAATATAAAAAAGACCAATCAGCACTATGGGGTTTAATCCAAGCTCCAGTAACCTGCCTATTTTCGGAAGCACTAAGACCACTTTCCCCACGATTTCTTGGGATGAAACCGGGTAATTATCAATATTTTTATTGTTATCTCCCTTTACAACGTACAAGTTTCCCAGCTTGTATTTTGCGATTTCTATAATACGATGAGTTATCAAATTGTTTGGCTGATTTTGGTAACGGTAAGTGATTATGTCGTTTAGGTGATAGCTTGACTGGGGTCTGACCGCAATCAATGACATTTTGGGAATAGCCGGCTCCATGGAGTCGGTCGGAACCAAAAATATTAATATAAATAAACCTTTAAAAATTGCATTCATAGCCTTCTAAGAAATTTGCTTGTAAGCTAGCGTCAGGGGTGGGGTGCATCGCAACAAGATGCACCCCACCGCAACTTAAAGCCCCATCGAATCGAACTCGAAATCAAAAATCCCGGTTGAGCCTTGTTTACTATCCGTAACAGTGTCCGTCGAAAAAGTCAGAATCAGTGATTTAACCTCTCCCCCGTTCAATTGTCCAAAGTCAAATCCCAGGGTTTTCCACTTCACAATGGTTTTTTGCCCCAATGACGTTCCTTTTTCAGTTTCCTCAAACACGCCGTCGCCGTTAATGTCGTTCCACTCAAATGGTTCCACATAAATCACTTCCCTTAGGTTAGCGGGGTCGTTTGCAGTCTCATAATTGGCATTGGAAGTCAACGTAACCGGATTGCCTGCGCCGTTATACAACTTCAATAAATAGTCCTGTGACCAATTGGGACCGATGTTGCTAAAACTGGGGCCAACCATACTATCCGCCAAATTTGATTCCCCAGTCCCACCGGTTACGTCCAGCAAAAGTTTAATATCCGCACCCCCTGTACTAAACGAGGATCCGGTTAATTCCGATTGGTCACTGAAGGCAGCATAAGTTACTCCTACTACCAATAACGCCACCAAGACAAAAACTCCGTACACAAACAGCACTTTCTTCATTTTCTATCACCTCCTTTGATTAAATTAAGTTCCCTCATACTGGTGTAGTGGTTATCGCAAACAATCACATGGTCTATCAGCGGAATTCCCAAGATAACGCCGGTTTTGGCTATCCTTTGCGTAACATTTATGTCTTCTAAACTGGGATCTCGCGTACCCGAAGGATGATTGTGTGCCAAAGCAATCGACACGGCATTTCGCAGTAACGCTTGGCGATAGACCTCTCTGGGGTGAATCACCGCCTCATTCACGGTTCCGATGGAGATTAAATCCCTAGCAATCAACTTTTTTCTTGAGTCTAGTGAGAGTAGATATAAGTATTCTTTTGTTTTGGCAAACAAATCCTTTTTTAAGGTCTGATAAACACCTCGGGCGTCCATAATTTTTGTTTGTTGGAGAGGTTCTTCGCATAGTCTGAGAGAAAGTTCACAAGCGGCTTTAATTCGATGCGCCCTAATCGGACCGATGTATTTCACTTGTGCAAGTTGCTTCACATCGACATTCAGCAGATTTCTCAGGTTTCCATGTTTCTTTAATAAGTTCCAAGCTACCTCGATCATGCGATTTTTATCCTGTTGGGAACAAGTCAAAAGTGCTAACAATTCCGCGTCAGTAAGGCCCGCTAGATAATTGAAATCCTTTTCACCGGGCATATACACAATATAGGTTATTGCAATCTGTATTTCAATATACTAATATCTAGTCTGAATGGACATCTCTTATATTGGTTCAGTTATAAAGGAATTACGCGATAAACATAACCTTTCTCAAAGGAGACTGGCCAGAAAATTGGGTATTTCCACTAAAACTGTCTCTGCCTATGAAACTGGAAAGTGCCAACCCTCGTTGGAAGTGATGAATGCTTTGTCGGAACTGTTTGGAGTTAATATTTCCAGCCCCCGGGTTAAAGAGTCGTCCGAGAAGTTAATAATGTTGAAATTGGAAGAGTTGCACCTAGGCTTAACGGAGGTGGAACGCTTAACCCAAAATTATCTCTTTGAGTATTGAGGGGCTTTTCGGGCTTTTTTGAGGTAATACTTTTTTCTTTCCACCATTCGTGAGTCTCGGGTTAGCATGCCGTTTTTTGCCAAGGTGGTGTGGTATTCTTCATTGATTTTGGATAGAGCTCTGGATAGACCGTGTGTAACAGCACCCACTTGGGCCGACTTTCCCGAACCGTAAACCTTGATGCTAGCGGAAAAATTAGAATCGGGATGAGAAAACCCTAAGAGATGAAATGGCTTGGTCCAGGCAATTTGGTCCTTTTCCTTAGGAAAATAGTCAGAGATTGAGACATCGTTTACGGTAAACTCCCCTTTTTTCTGATACAAAAATACTCTGGCCACGGCGGTTTTTCTTCTGCCGGTGCCGGTTATAAGCTCTTTTTTAGTGATGCCGGTTTTTTTTGGCATAATCTCTAGCTAATCTCTAATCAATCCTTAATTACTTTTTGACAATTGGGCCTTGTGGGGGTGTTCTTCCCCCGTATAAATTTTCAAGTTTCTAAGCCTTACTTTTTTAAGTTTGTTTTGAGGGAGCATCCCTGAAACGGCATTTCTTAAGACTTTAGTCGGGTCTTTGGCCAACGCCTCCTCTAAGGTTCGTGATCTTAAACCCTTAGGATAGCCCGAGTGTCTGTAAAAGACTTTACCTCGCAATTTATTTCCGGTGACCGTGATTTTGTCGGTATTAATCACTACTACATAGTCTCCCACATTGGCTCGGTAGGAAAAGTTCGGTTTGTCTTTGCCGATCAGTGCTTTGGAGACTTCGGTGGCCAACTTCCCCAGCACCCTGTCTTTGGCATCAATGTGTTGCCACTTCCTTTCTACTTTCTCTGAATTTACCGCTGTGGTCTTGTTATTTTTGTTCATCTTTTTTTACCTTTTCCTTCGTTACTTTTTTCTCCACGACCTTTTCAGCTTCGACCTTTTTGGCTTTGGTCGTTTTACTAGCCTTTTTCTTCTTGTAGTCTACAAGTTCAATTCTAGCCCTTTCACTATTGTCGCCCTCCCTATTCCCGGTCTTAATAATTCTTGTGTACCCGCCCTTTCGGGATTTGTAGTTTGGAGCAATTTCGAAGAGGGTTCTTACTGCCTCGTCTCTATCCAACTTGGCCATCAAAAGCTTTTGAGTGTGGAAACTCGTGTCGTTTTTGGCTTTAGTAATGAGCTTCTCCACGTAGGGTCTAACGTATTTCGCCTTGGCCAACGAAGTGTTGATTTTTCCATGTTCGATAAGCTCCGCACTTAGGCTCTTAAGCAGCGCCACTCGATGTGCCGTACTCCTTCCCAACTTTTTTCCTACCACTCTATGACGCATATCACTCTTCCCAATTAATTACCTCAGCCTCTCTTTTTTAAGTAGTTTCTTGATCTCGCTAATAGACTTTTCGCCTAAGTTTTTGATGTCTTCCAACTCGGAGTTGGTCAAGGCGGCGAGTTCCTCTAGTGTTCCCACGCCGTGCTTCTTTAACGCGTTAATAGTTCTTGTTTGCAGCGGAAGATCTCCAACCGACACATTTTCTGTGACAGCCGCTCCCCCCATCGGTTTGCTTTCCTCGGCCCCGTTTTCTTCGGTGGTTGCACTTTTCCAGGTGGCAAATTTCTCAAAATAATCGGCCACGATTTTAGAAGAGCTTTTCACGGCGTCTAAAGGATCTATACTTCCATCAGTTTCTACTTCGAGTAAAAGCTTGTCTAAATTGGTGATTTTCCCGAATCGGGTGGGTTCCACCTTGAAAATTGCTTTGGTGACGGGTGTGAACAGCGCGTCTAGGACAATAACCCCGACTTTGCTGCTTTCCCTATCTTCCGAAGGAGAGTAACCAACCCCTTTTTCTACAGTTAGCTCCGCTTTGAGGGTAGTTTTTCCGTCGGCCAAGGTGGCAATATAAGCTTTAGGATTAATAACCTCAACTTCAGAGGAGCCTTTAATATCCTTAGCCACAACTTCTCCCGGACCTTTTTTGTCTATGGTTAAAATCACGGGCGCTTCGGAATGATTTACAAACCTTAGGGTCTTAAGGTTCAAACAAATCTCCACTACATCCTCTTTTACCCCTTTCAAGGTAGTAAACTGATGCATTGCCCCATCAATTTTTACTTGAGTTACCGCAGACCCCTCCAAAGAAGTCAAAAGAACCCTTCTTAAAGAGTTTCCCAAGGTGTGTCCAAATCCTTCGGGGAGAGGGCCTATAGAAAACACCGCGGCACCCTTACTCTTTGAGACAGTTTCTAACTTTAAATTGTTTATACCCACTTTCAAAACTCCTCCTTATCTTGAGTAGTACTCAATAATTAATTGAACATTAACAGGTTCCGAATACTTTTCCAGTGTCGGTAACCCTGCTATTTTAACAAATTTTTCCTTAACGTTGGCTTCTAACCACTCCGGTAGGACGAAGCCCTCGCGTAAATGCACTTTTTCAAAGCTTTCCGGTTTTAAAGTGTCGCCCGGCTTCAACCGGATTGATGGAATAGTTACCGGCTTATCGTTTACAGAAAATACCCCCGCTCTAATTAACTGCCTGGCTTGGGCTCTGGAGACAGCAAATCCCGATTTGAAAACCAAGTTGTCCAACCTGCTCTCGAGTTTTTGGATCAGGTTTTCCCCTGTGACCCCCCTTTCATGAAGTGCCTCTTTAACATAATTGGCAAATTGCTTTTCTAATATCCCGTAAACCCTTTTAGCTTTTTGTTTTTCCCTAAGTTGAATTACGTAATTAGAT
>CAZEWQ010000002.1:18748-19270 GCA_964516255.1 uncultured Candidatus Saccharibacteria bacterium | reverse complement strand
GGGGGTGGCCAGACACTAGTTCTTTTATAAATTTCTACAGTGTGTCGTAGCACCTCACATACTCTTGCAAATTTTAGAATATAATAAAACTAGATTATATGAAAAAACCCAGTATTGATATTAAAATTAAAAAGTATATTTTGGAAATTTCTTATGTTGATTTAGCGAACAATGAGTCCTTCTTTACTGTTAAGAAAGATACAAAGTATTCTGAAGACAACTGGATTGAACTCGTAGAAACCTTTTTAAATGACGCTTTTAGCATAAAAGACATCATGGAAAGTGGCAATAAGACTGAAAAGAGAGATTTGATAATTAAGCTTTGCTTGAACCTTATTTTAAAAGATGGAAACATTGATATAACATGGAGAAAACCCTACGATATACTACTTGAACCAGCATATCGTTCTTCTTGGCAGGGGCGGCAGGATTTGAACCTGCGACACCTGGTTTTGGAGACCAGTGCTCTACCAACTGAGCTACGCCCCTACAAATTTTCAAAACGCCGCTTACATCACAATT
>CAZEWQ010000002.1:0-18738 GCA_964516255.1 uncultured Candidatus Saccharibacteria bacterium | reverse complement strand
TCTCTTGCAAACCGTACACTGCATCTTTGTTAATTGTTTTTTTGTTGCCATATGTTTTTATGAGCCAGCAGAGAGGATCGAACTCCCGACCTCTTCCTTACCATGGAAGCGTTCTGCCACTGAACTATCCGGGCCTGGTGCCGGGAGAGGGACTCGAACCCCCGAAGGCGTAAGCCAGCTGATTTACAGTCAGCTCCATTTGACCACTTTGGTATCCCGGCAAAATCTCGTTGTCTCTCTCTCGCTAACCATGGAGCCTGGAGGGAGATTCGAACTCCCGACCTGCGGTTTACAAAACCGCTGCTCTAACCAGCTGAGCTATCCAGGCGAATCATCGCTTCCCCCAATGCCACAGGTACCGCTACAATCGAAATTTTAACATGAAATAGGGATTTTAGGCTATGGTTCCAGCTTCAACGAGTCTATTTTGTTTGCTTATCAATACTCTCTGCCACCTTTTCTGTCTTCTCTTCCAACATTTTCAGCACCCTTTCCTGTCGTGCTTCCATGCGCTCCATCTTCCGTTCCCATTTACTTTGAGAGGAGTGCAGAAGCGACATCATCAAAAAGGTCAAAATGGTGGTGAACGTGTTAATTAAAAGGTGCCAAATCTCATCAAATCCAATAAAAAATCCGCTAGGAAACCAGATCAAAATAAGAACTACCGAGAAAAAGAACCAGGTAGGGGAGCCGACAATTCTGCTGGTGAACACCGCGAACTTTTCAAATACCTTTCTCTTCATATGTATACGATACGGGAAAAGCGCTAAGGTTGTCAATTTAGGTAGATTATGCTTTAATCTTGAGGTTATGGCGCGAGTTTGTGACATTTGTCAAAAGGGGTATTTAAAAGGAAATCTGGTCCCTAGGGGGATCGGGCGACGCGTTACCGGGAGAACAATCAATCGTCAAAAACCCAATTTGCGCACCAAAAAGATTGATATCAACGGCCAGAATGTAAAGGTGAAAATTTGTAGCTCCTGTCTAAAGAGATTAGGTTACGAAAAAGCCAAAGCCGAAGTCCCCGCGGATGTACCCACCGCTGACGCTACCGCTAAGTAGAAGTGGCACAGTTACCCTGTTTCTGATAAGTACCCATTCTTAAAGTCCTTCCATAACATAACCCGCGCCCCTTCAAGCTGGAGAGAGTTTATTATCAGACCACCTTCCTGCATGCTGCCCCCAAATATGAGCACTCTTGCCTCCTTGTTGCCAATATTATTTTTGAACTCCAAATGTAAGTTTTTTAGATACTTTTTCTCCAATTCTCCTGCCGTGGTCCAAGAAATCGGCCACGGATTATAGGCTCGAATTGAGTTATATATTGACTCAATCGGTGTTTCCCAGTCAATTTTGGCATCGTCTTTAAATACATGTGTGTTGTCAGGGCAGCTTTTAGAATAGGTATAGGTGGCCTTCGAATGATCCTGAGAATAGGGGATTATTGAACCTGAAATGTACTCGTTTATGACCTTTTCCAGGCCTTTTCCGGCCTCTGCAAACAATCTTTTGTAGGCATCTACGGCGGTTTCGCCCTCCGGAAGCGCATATTTCTCTTGGTGAACAATATTCCCGGTGTCCATCTTTGCGTCCATGAGGTAATAAGTAATGCCTGTTTCTTTATCTCCGTTTAAAATGGCGAATTGCACCGGGCTAGCCCCACGATATTTGGGTAGCAAAGAAAAATGAATGTTTAGAATTTTGTGTTCAAACGCGTCGATTACCTTTTGAGGAACCATGAAACTAAAGTCAGCTGTAACCCCGACCTTAATTTTTAGCTCATCAACCCCGTTGATCACTTTTTTAACGTTTTCCGCCTGGAAATCACCGATCTCAATATAAGGGACACCGTTATTTTTAGCCCAGACTTTCACCCCGCACTCTTTAAGCTCCCGGTGCCTTCCCGTTCTAACGTCACACTTTGTCACACAAAGCGCCAGATCAAAATTCTGCTGAAGAGTTTCCAGTATAGGCACTGACCTATCAGAGGTGCCGAAGAAGGCCACTCGCAACCTCTCACTATCTTTCGGTCGCGCACTATTCCTGTACATCCGCCTCAAGCAATCCGGTAAACTCCTCCTCGGAAATGGTCTCTCCGACAGCCAAATCGGTGAACAAAACTCCGTTTAAGTGGTCGATCTCATGCAGAATAACTCGCGCAAACATACCGTTGACAGTCATTCTAAAAGGCTCGCCTTTCTCGTTGACGGCCTTAACCCTCACTCTTTTGGAGCGTTCCACTTTTCCGTACACGTTGGGGATACTTAAACATCCCTCCCAATCCAAATCGCCCTCCTTAGATTTTCCGTACGTTTTGGGGTTAATAAGCACGATATCTTCATGTAATATTGTCTTTTGGTCTTTGGGATCTCTAAAGAATTTTCTGGTTACGCAAATGCTCTTATCATATCCCAGCTGTGGGGCAGCCAAACCCGCACCCTCCGGATCTCTCGCTGTTTCTAGCGTATCCAGCAAATCTCTCACTATTTTTTTGGTTTCTTCTCCAAATCCCTTCACCTTTTGGGCCTTTCGTGTGAGAATCGGATCCGGAACTGTTTTAATCGGTAATACTGCCATGCCGCTATTTTAGCATTTTTACAGCATAATTTTGACGCCCTACAAATTTAATGTATTCTTAGGGGCATGAACTTGGTAATTGTCGAGTCGCCAACCAAAGCCAAGACCTTGGCAGGGATTTTGGGTAAGGACTACAAAGTGACTTCTTCCAAAGGGCACGTGATGGATTTGCCTAAAAGCGGGCTTGGGGTAGACGTAGAGCATGATTTTAAACCTGAATATATTGTTCCCACCAAAGCCAAAAAGGTGCTGGCGAGTTTACGAAAGGATGCCAAGGAGGCTGAGCAAATATTTTTGGCCATGGACCCTGACCGTGAGGGAGAAGCTATTGCCTGGCATTTGCAGGAAACCTTGCAGCCCAAAACCAAAAAGAATCAAAAAGAGTTTTTGCGAGTGACCTTTCACGAGCTTACCAAAAGCGCGGTTGAACAGTCTTTTGAGCATTTGGGAAAGCTGGACATGCGGTTGGTGGATGCCCAACAAGCGCGGCGGGTTTTGGACCGTCTGGTAGGTTATAAGTTGTCGCCACTCCTATGGAAAAAGGTCAGGTTCGGTTTGTCGGCGGGGCGAGTGCAGAGTGTGGCCGTGCGTTTGGTAGTAGAACGGGAGCGGGAGAGAGATGCTTTTAAACCCGAAGAATACTGGGGTATTGAGGGTCTTTTTGCCGCCGTAGCCGGAGAGAGGGGTAGAGAAGTGAAAGCCGCTTTAGCCAAATATAAAGGCAAAAAAATCGAGCCCAAAACCGAAAAAGAATCAAAGAAAATCGAGACCGCCTTAAAAGACGATACCTTTGAAGTTGAAGAAGTTAAAAAATCAGAGCGAAAACGCAAACCTTACCCTCCGTTGAGGACGTCAACTTTGCAGCAGGCGGGGGCGAATGTGTTCGGTTTCACGGCCAAAAAAACCATGCGGGCCGCTCAAAGATTGTTTGAGGCAGGGCTCATCACCTATCACCGAACCGACTCTCTAAATATGTCGGGTCAATTCGTAAATAGTGCGCGCGATTACATTAAAAGCGAATTTGGCGAGGAATACCTGCCCGAAAAAGGAGTGTTTTATAAAACAAAGTCCAAGTCGGCGCAGGAAGCGCACGAAGCTGTTCGCCCTACCAAGGTCAATCTGTTGCCCAAGCATTTACCCGCCAAAAAGGTGAGTGCCGATGAAAGGAAAATCTACTCACTGATTTGGAAAAGAGCGTTGGAGTCGCAAGTTATGGCGGCTGTTTATGACCAAACCCACCTTTCTATTTCCTCCCAAAAGGGGTATGTGTTTAAAGCCAGCGGTTCGGTTATTAAGTTTGACGGGTGGCTTAAGGTGGGAGAAATCTTGGGTCTTGACACTGATGCGGAAACCCTGCATCGTCTACCCGACTTTGAAGAAAATGAAAAAGTGACCCTAAAAGATTTGGCTCTAGAACAGCATTTTACCCAACCTCCAGCCAGGTACAGCGATGCTACCTTAATCAAAACTTTGGAAGAAAACGGTATTGGCAGGCCTTCAACTTACGCTCCAACCATTACTACCATTCAGGAGCGGGGGTACGTGGCTAAAGAGGGTAAATATTTTTTTCCTCAAGATGTAGCTTACGTTGTAATAGACCTTTTGTGTGATCATTTCCCCAATATTGTGGACTATGACTTTACCGCCGGTATGGAGGAAGATTTGGACGACATTGCCGAAGGAAAAAAGGAATGGGTTCCGATCGTGCGCGAGTTTTATACCCCCTTTGAAAAAACCCTGAAAGTCAAAGATAAGGAATTAAATAAGCATGACGTTACCAACCTGGGAGAAACCGATCAAAAGTGCCCCGAGTGCGGAAAAGTTTTGATTATAAAGTTAGGGAAATTCGGCAAGTTTTTGAGCTGTTCCGGTTATCCTGACTGTAAGTACGCCCAACCCATGGAGGAAGATAAAATTCTTGACGACGACGGCAAAGAAATAACCGACTTTGGCAAGTGCCCTGAATGTGAGGATGGCCACTTTGTGCTCAAACAAGGTCGCTTTGGTAAGTTTTTGGCCTGTAGCAACTATCCAAAATGTAAGACCACTAAACAGTTTGAGGAGCGTATCGGTATGACCTGTCCCAAATGTAAAAAGGGTGAAATTGTTGTGAAAAAAGCTAAACGTCGGGGCAAGTTTTTCGGTTGTAATCGTTATCCCGACTGTGACTGGACCAGCTGGAAAGACCCACGACCGGAATCGCAGGAATCACAAAAATCGTAGAAGTTACAGAAGTTACAGAAGTCATGAGAAGTGTCAAACTCAAAAGCCACAAAAACCGTTCCAAAAAGCTGTTGGGGGTTAAAAACCTGCGTCCCCTTTCCGAGAGGTTGCGGAAGAAAAATAAGACGATTGTATTTACTATCGGTTCGTTTGATCTACTAAATCCCGGGCACTGCCGGTACTTGGCTGAGGCTAAAGCCTTAGGCGACATTTTGGTGGTCGGGGTCTCTACCGATTTTTCCATTTCGTCCATAAAAGGGGAAGGTTATCCATTGACCAATCAGGATATAAGAACTGAGCTTATTACCTACCTAAAATCGGTGGATTATGTAATAAATGTCGATGAAAAAAGCCCCTACGATGTGTTACTTCTGTTGCGCCCCGATATTTTTTTGACCCACGCCGCCGATTGGGAAAGGGGTTTGCGCAATGGCCAAGACAGAGAGGTAGTGGGGTTCTACGGTGGTAAGGTGACCAAAAGGAGAAGTCACTCTCCTTATTTTGGTACCACCGCCCTCATTGACCATATTGCCAACATTAGGGTGATTAAGATCCTAGAGGATTACATCAAAGGTCGGGTCCAAAATTTTAGTCTCAATCCTGCGGAAGATTTAAAGCCGGCTGACTTTGGCCTTCAACATCCCAAGTCCAAAGAGGCCTTTGATCCTAAAGACCTGATTGTGCCGCCCGAAGACCTGAAAACCTTCGCGCAATCTTTGAACAGACGCCGCAAAAAAGTGGTATTTGTCTCCGGCTCTTACGACCTTTTGCACGTGGGGCATGCCCGATTTATTGAGCAAGCCGGTCTCTTAGGTGACATCTTGGTGGTGGGAATCCCCTCTGATCAGGCTTTGACGAGGTTGAAGGGAGTGGGGAGGCCGATTATATCCGAATACTCTCGTGCCTATACCCTTGGACATTTAGATCCGGTTGATCATATCGTGATTTTTGATGAGGACACTGTTCTGTCGATGCTGGGGACTCTGAAACCCGATATATTTTTTACTGTGGAGGAAGATTGGAATTCCGGTTACAAGCGGAGTGCAGAATACAAGTTGTTAAAGGGCTACGGCGGAAAAATCGTGCGGGCGGAAAGGCAGGCTCCCTTGATGTCGTCTTCGGTTATAATAAACAAGCTGGCTCAAAAGAAAGTGCAGGAGATTTTTAGAGAATGTCAAGCTAGAAAAATTTAAACATATGTCTACTATGCCAACCAAAGATTTATATTCGCCGGAAAATCAAAGAAACGCCCGCCACACCAAAGGAATGTACGAAAAGATTATGGGAGGTCTCACCAAATGCCCTTTTTGCGATCTGAAGGCCAAGTATTTTGTAGCTGAAGGAGACCACTGTGTGTTGACCGCTAACCTATTTCCTTATATTGATGGGCATCTATTAATACTTCCCAAACGGCATGTAGAAAAATCGGAGGATCTGAGTGCGGAAGAGTGGCAGGAGGTCCACAAGTTTTTTGCTCTGGCTAAGAGGAGATTAAGAAAAGAGTTGGGGTCGGACAGCTTCGTGTTTTTGTATCGTGAGGGTAAGGAATCAGACTCAAGTTTGGGGCATACCCATTTTCATGTGATACCGATGGGTGAGCATAGAGTGATTCAAAAAAATGCAGTCGAGTTGAAGTATACTCCGATCGAGGTTATAAAGAAGCTACGGAAGGCGGGTAGAGTGCGGAAGGTAAGCAAAGCAAATGGAAAAAACTAGTTTCACCAAAACCGACATTGAGTTGATAAAAAAGGCGTGTCTGTTGTGTGATAAATCCCCTTGTGACGTCAAATCCGGGTGTCTCCTTGCCAAAGATGGACAAATACTGACGGAAGGTTGTAATTTCCTTTTACCGGGGGATTGTTCCGATCACAAACAATGTGCCCTTCACGCGGAAGCGGCCGCTGTTGGGGATGCGGCAATGCGGGGTATTGCGCTTGAGGGCTCTACTGTCTATGTTTCACGATTTCCCTGCGAGGTCTGTACCCGACTTTTGGTGAAATCCGGGGTGAAGAAGGTTTACTACATGTCGAACCACTTTTCCGGGGGAAATGCGGGGTTGCCGGTGTTTGAAGCTAACGGCGTTGAAGTGGTGCAGATTCCTGAGGAGGTTGTGTGGGGAAGTTAGATTGGCCCGTCTATCTCAAAGACAAATTAATACTTGGTGACCTAGATTCCGGTGTGGGGGTGGCAACTTTATGGACACCCAAAGAGAATGTTGCCGACGAGCTAAACAAAAAGTCTTATGCCGTTTGTGGGCAGCTTTACACTAAGCGAGGTCTAAATCCAATGTTTAGGAATATTTTGGCTAACCCTAAAATCAGGTATTTAGTGATGTGCGGGGTGGATAGGCAAGGAAGCGGAGACGCCTTGAAAAAGTTTTTTGAAAATGGTGTGGAGTCGGAAAAGGTTAAGGGAGACGAGGAGGCACTGTTAGACAAAGAAGTTCCTTTGGAAGCCTATGAACTGTTGAGAAAGGGTGTTGAGCTGGTAGATATGCGGGGTAAAACTATTGGGCAAGTGAAAAAGACGGTGGAATCGTTGTAGCCGAAGTCATTGGGATTTGCCCGGCCCCAAATTTTTGCCGAGCCGGAAAAAGCGGAGGTGCAAAGGTATCCTTCCGACATGTCGGTTTTCAAAATTAGGCGCGATTACATCGGAGAAGCTTGGATTGACGTGCTGCAGACCGTTATGCGCTTTGGAACCACCGTTTCAGGAATGTACGGAGGCGCAAGGGAGGTCCAGAACTTGTGCGTGGTGGTGGAAAAGGAAGATCCCAAAAGGCCCAAGATTCCGGATTATATGCAGTTTAAGCGGAATGGGCTGACAAAATATGTCAAGGGATTTTTTGATACTGATTTACGAGGACAGGCTTACACCTATGGGGAGAGGATTTTCTCGTGGGATGGGGTAGATCAGGGGAAGATGATGATAGAAAAATTGACACGGTCTCCGTACGATAGGGGAGCCTTGGCGGTTTTGTGGAAGCCTCATTTTGATAATTTTCCGCCGAAAGACACGGCCATTAAGGAGGGTGGTCAAACCAAAGGTTGGAAGGTTCCCTGTTTGGTTATGATTTTGGGTCAGTGTATTGATGACGACTTTAACCTAACCGCGATCTTCAGGAATAACGACATGTTTGGTGCTTGGCCGCTAAATGCCTTTGCGCTTCGTGATTTCCAGGCGAAAATAGCTAAAAAAATCGGAAAAGACTTGGGTAGCCTGACCACCATTTCCCATATTGCTGAAATATACGAAACTGACTGGAATGACTCCGTAAAGGTAGTGGCGAAAAACAATAATTTGGCTAGAACCTGTCAATATGACGGCAGGGGATACTATACCGTCGCTGTCGAGGGGAAAAACATTGTTTTAACCTTCTTTTCTCCAGATGGGACAACCGAACTGGCAAAATTTACCGAGAGCGGAAAGAAAAAGAAAGTGGCGCGTGATATGTGCGCCGCCGCCATAAAAGAAATGCTGATTAGCGATTTGGGGGCGGCCTGTGATTTGGGTAGACAGCTGGCTAAAGCGGAGGCGGCGGTTAAGTTGGGTCTAAGTTTCACTCAAGACCAGGAACTTGGCACTGAATAATTTCCACATACCTTTCCTGAGAAAACCTCAACTCTTTTTCCCACATGAGTAATTGTCCTTTCTTGTCATACTTTGCTCTGGCTCCTTCAACGTTGTGCAAATGTTTTTGGGCGTGTTCTTTGGAGTACTGCCAGAACAGTTCTTTATCCAGTCGACTACTGCCGTCAGTTTCCCCGCTTTTCTCGTACGAGTTCATAATATGCTTCAAAACCTCAGCGAATTTAATGTCAGCCATCCTGAACCAACAAAAGACCGCTGTTCGCGCTAGATCGTATTCCACCGGGCCAAGTAACATCTCCTCAAAATCTAAGATTCCGGTGACCTTTCCGTAGTACACCAATATATTTTGGGGAGTAAGGTCCCCATGGAGCAATTTATATTCCGACTTGGGGCTTTCTAATTTGGGAAGATCACAAGAGAGGTTGTCGGTGGGAAGCGTATGGATTATTTTCAAATTCTTAATTGCTGTGTCCAAAATGTTCCAGTCCATCTCTAAGGCTTGTGCACCGTCGATATAAGTGGAAAGCTTTAGAATCTTGTTTGAGCCCAAAACGTCCTCAAATACAGTTAAATGTTGTCCGCTTAAGTTTTTAAAGCATCGAGTAGTGGTAATTACCGAGTCCAAAAAAGCCGACAAACACACAGCTTTTAGGAGCCGCTTTTCTTTTTCGGGGGAATAGTCGGTAACTTTAGCGAGATATTTCTGGCCGTTAACTGCTCGTATAAAATAGGCCACCGCAGTGTACCCCCAAGTCAGGATTTCCACGTATTGGGGTTGCACGTCGTAGTTTTTCTCTACTACTTCCTCAATGTTTTTGCTATAGCGTTCGAGACCCTTTAAGTAATTGATTTTGGCTTGATCATCCATTCTTCCACCTGTTGCACTTATTGCCAAACAAACTTTATTGTGTTACTTTACCACAGATCTTGAGCATTTCCTGGTTCCGCCGCTGTTGGTATTTATTGGTTTCGGAACCCTCAAGTGAGAGTAAGCGCGAGACGCGAAACTCAACACCAAAAGGAAAAATGACCAGCTCCTTTTTCTTTACCCTTGGGTTTTTGAGTCTCCCTAATAAGATTTATGGCTAAACCAAAGTATAAATTGCCTAAATTGGAAGATTTGTTGAAGGCGGGTGTCCACTTGGGACATCAATTGAGGCGCTGGCATCCCAACATGGAACCGTACATCTTTGCCGCCAAGAAAAACATTCACATTGTCGACTTGGAAAAGACTGATGAGGGTCTTAAAGCGGCAACAGAGTTTTTGTATGAAACGGCAAAGCGCGGTGAACAGATAATTTTTGTGGGTACCAAGAAGCAGGCCCAAGAGATTGTGGAAATTGAGGCCAAAAGGTGTGGAGCATTGTATGTCACCGAACGTTGGTTGGGTGGTACTTTAACCAATTTTAGCGTTATCAAAAAAAATTCCGATAAGTTGGTCAAGCTGTTAAAGCAGCGGGAAGAGGGGGAGCTGGCCAAATACACCAAGAAGGAGCAACTCCTAATCGATAGGGAAATTGAAAAGCTGCAAAGATTCGTCGGCGGAATCGTGACCTTGAAAGGGGCACCCAGCGCGATTTTTGTGGTCGATGTTAAACGGGAAAAAACGGCGGTTAGGGAGGCGGCTAGGCTGGAGACGAAAGTCGTGGGTTTGGTAGACACTAACTCGGACCCGTCAGATGTTGATTTTGTAATCCCTGGGAACGACGATGCTATAAAGGCGATTGCCATTATTGTTAAAACCGTCGCTGATTGTGTGGAGACAGGTTATAAAGCCTTTGCCGAGGATACGGCGAAAGCGGTGGAGGTTGAAGCTAAAGCCAAAGCTAAAGAGGAAGCTGAGGCTGAAAAAGAGACTGCCGAAACCGAGACAGAAGATTCCGAAAGTGATAAAGTTGAAAGTGAAACGTCCAAGAGAAAAAAGAAGGAAAAGTGAGGAAACATGGCTAAAATTTCTGCTGAAGTAATAAAAAAACTGCGAGAGGAAACCGGCGCTGGAATAATGGACACCAAACAAACTTTAGAAGAGTTTGACGGTGACTATGAAAAAGCTAAAGAAGAACTCACCAAAAAAGGGTTGGCCAAAGCAGATAAAAAAGTTGCCGAGCGTACAACCAAGGACGGATTGGTGTACGCATATATGCACGCCAATGAAAAAGTGGGAAGTCTGGTGTCCGTAGCGTGCGAAACTGACTTTGTAGCCCGCACCGAAGAGTTCAAAAAACTATGCCACGAACTTGCTTTGCAGGTTTGTACCGACAACTATAAAAATGTCGATGAGGTTTTAAAGGACGATTATATAAAGGACCCTAATAAGAAAGTGAGGGATCTGATTAGAGAAGCCATAGCTAAGCTAGGCGAAAAGATTGAACTGAAAGAATTTGCCAAACTGGATGTGAGAAAGTAGCCGGAGCGGCAAAGTGGCTCCAACCGGCAGTATAGCATGACAAACAGTGAACTAAAATCCAAACTCTCAAAATCCGTTGAATATTTGGAGGCCGAATTGGCCAAAATTAGAACCGGACGAGCGAACCCTTCGGTTTTAGAAGAGATCTCCGTTGACGCATATGGGGGTTCTCCCCTAAAGATTAAAGAATTGGCGACAATCACGGTTGTAGATGCTCAGAATTTGCTGGTTTCTCCTTGGGATAAGAGTAGTGTGGGAAGCATTGCCAAGGCCGTCATAGAGGCGGGAATGAACTTGAATCCGGTAGTTGATTCTGATGTGGTTAGGGTTCCTTTGCCTGATTTGACCGAGGAACGAAGAAACGAGTTGGCCAAAGTTGTTACGACCAAGGCGGAAGAGTTTAAGGGCTCACTACGAAATGTTAGGCACGAGGCCATGAAGGATATTGATAAAAAGTACTCGGCCAAGGAAATTGGAGAAGATGAGAAATTTTCACAGCGGGATGAGGTAGAAAAGATACTTAAAGACTATATTTCGCAGGTGGAAGAGTTGGCGGGCAACAAAAAAGCTGATTTGCTAAAGATATAGAAAGATTTTTGAGAAATTAAAATTATGACCTTGGCTATTTTCATAATCGTCCTTTCGATACTGGTTTTAGTGCACGAGTGCGGGCACTTTGTCGTGGCTAAATTGTTTGGCGTTAAAGCCGAAGAGTTTGGCATTGGGATACCACCCCGCCTTTTCGGCAAAAAAATCGGGCAGACACTTTACTCCGTTAACTTGCTTCCCTTTGGAGGATTTGTGAAATTGTTGGGGGAAGATGAGATAGAGGGGGGCTCGGATGGAAAAAACAGAGACCCTCAGAGCTTTATGTCCAAAACCCCATTCCAAAAAATTTTAATTATTGTGGCGGGGGTGACCATGAATCTGATTTTGGCGATCACTTTGTATTATGTGGTGTTAGTGTCTCATGGGTTCCAAAGCCTGAATATCCCGCTTTTTTATGATTACACTTTTCGGTTCGGAGAGATGCTGACCACGCCCACCGTGATTTCAGGGTTTTCGGAAGACGCGCCATTGCAAGCGGCCGGGGGTGAATTTGGTGAGGCAGTAATTGGAATTAACGGGATTCCGACTAACACCGTAGAGGAATTGCACCAGGCACTGGTTGACAAAGCAGGGCAGGAGGTTGAAGTCCTTTTGTTGGATAAGAGGCAAAACTCTTCGACGGCGATAAGAAACTTGAAAGTTGCTCCGGCGGCGGGGGATGAAGGTCAGGGAATCTTGGGGGTTTATCTTGCGGATGTGGTGGTGTTGGATTATTCCGATGGCACGAACAAGTTTTTAGCGGGTCCAATGCATGCTTACAACATGCTTTCTTATTCTACTAATGTGTTGGGCAAGTTGATCAGTACTTCGGTGAAAACTAGAGATGCAGAACCTTTGGCGACTTCGGTAGCCGGTCCGGTGGGGGTGTATTCGATAGTGGGGAGCATTTTAGAGTATGGAGGAGAAGGTAGATTATTGACGCTGCTGGATTTTATGGCCCTAATGTCTTTGAGCCTAGCCTTTATTAACATTTTGCCCTTGCCCGCCTTGGACGGCGGTCGCTTGTTCTTTGTAGGTATTGAGCTAGTGACCCGCAAAAAGATAAATCCGATTTTTGAAGCGTATGCCCACAAGATTGGATTGGTGGTTCTGATTGGACTTTTGGTGCTTGTGAGTATAAAAGATGTTCTTTTTCTTTGATCTTTCATATTGTAGATTTGGTTTTTTTCAATTATAGTTGAACTGTCGAAGAACTTTGTGGGAAATTTTGTTAAAATACACGCGTTTGGAGGTGTTCACTGAAATTTGGTGACAAATTGCTATATATTATGACCAAGATAAAAGTTCGGAACAACGAGTCGTTGGAGCAGGCCTTACGAAGGTTTAACCGGGAAGTTCTAAAAGCCGGTATTTTGCAGGAACTCAAGGATAGGTCTAGGTACATCAAGCCTAGCGAGGTGCGAAGGCAAAAAGATAAAGAACTTGCTCGAAAGCTTTATACCATAAGAAAATATAATAGATGATCCTTAACGATTTAAAACGTACTCTTTTTGAGGCGAAGAAAAGTAAAGATGTTGTTAAGTCTGAGGCGTTGGTCTATTTGATTTCGGAACTGCAGAAGAGGGAAATTGATTTGCGGCCGCAGGGATTGGAGTTGACGAGGGAAATGGTGGCTAAGATGCTGGGTAAGTTGGTGAAAAAGGGTGAGGAGGTTATTGTCCAATTTGAGAAAGGTGGAAGGGTCGATCTAGTTGAAAAGGAGACGGCTCAAGTTGGCGTGTTCAAACAACTTTTATCCGAATTCGGTTCGGAATCCATGGAAAATGACTAAAAAACTTCCTTCCGGTGACATCGAGATTTCTGTTTCCCTGGTTGGTGACGATAAAATGCGTGAGCTGAATAAGGAGCATCGGGGGCAGGATTTAGTCACTGATGTACTGGCCTTTGAAATCGGTGAAAAGGCGGAGGATGGGAAATATTTCTTGGGAGATGTGGTGGTAAACAAGGATCAAGCGGCTAGGCAGGCAGATGAGTATGGAAATGATTTGGAGCATGAGATTGCTGAGCTGGTAGAACATGGGGTTTTACATTTGTTAGGTGTGGAGCACAAGGAGGAGAAATGAAGATTGTGGTGGGTCTGGGGAATCCGGGCGAAAAGTATGAAAAACACAGACACAATGTGGGGTTTCTGGTGTTGGATTCTTTAGCTCGGGCGCAGGGGTTGGATTGGAAGCTGGAGAAGAAATTTAACGCCTATGTAGCCAGACATAACGACACTCTTTTAGTGAAACCCCAAACTTTTATGAACAATTCAGGGGAGAGTGTGAGTGCGATTTTGAATTTTTACAAGGTAGATGCGGAGGATTTGACGGTTGTGCATGATGATTTGGATCTGCCGCTTTTTGAGATTAAACGTCAGTTTGGGGTCGGTGCCGCCGGTCACCACGGGATAGAGAGTATAATAGGAAAACTTGGCACCAAGGAATTTTGGAGGGTGCGAATTGGAGTCGGGAGACCTGTTAACGGGCAGTCTCCTGAGGATTTTGTTTTGAGCAACTTTTCAGGCGAGGAGTTGGAAGGAGCGAGCGCCTTGTCTGTGAAAATTTTGTAGGAAGGAGAAGAAAGGAAAGGAGGGGTCCAACGATGGAGTTGTGGAATCTGCCACGGTGGCAGAAGGAGGCAATCACGCTGGTTGCGTTTGCGGCCGTCGTACTTCTGTATGTTGCAGGCTGTGGGAGTGTGGTTGCGCTTGTGGGCGTCGCTGCTGGAGGGAGCTGAACTGTACGGAGCGGTAACACCAATAAAATCCCTATTTGGTGTTACCGCTTAATTTTTCCCCGTTTAATTTTCCACCGGTAACTTGTATACTCATCAAGATGTACTACACCAAATATCGGCCGCAAAAGTTCAGCGAAATATCCAAGCCCAATGAGACAGCCGAAGCCCTAATGAATCAAGTCAAAACCGGCAAGACTGTCCATGCCTACCTGTTTGTTGGATCCCGCGGCACTGGAAAAACCACTGCCGCTCGTATTTTAGCTAAGGCCCTAAACTGCCAAAAAATTTCCAAAAACGGCGATCCCTGCGATAAGTGTGACAGCTGCAAAGCTATCAAAAACGGCTCTTACATTGATTTAATTGAAATTGACGCCGCCAGCAACCGTGGAATAGACGATGTCCGTGACCTGCGTGAGAAAATCAAGCTTTCCCCCTCGGTGGGGGACAAAAAAGTATACATTGTGGATGAGGTTCACATGCTTACCACCGAAGCTTTCAACGCCCTGCTCAAGACCCTGGAAGAGCCCCCCAAACACGCTGTTTTCATTTTGTGTACTACTGAATTTCATAAAGTCCCTGAGACCATTCGATCGCGCTGTCAGGTGTTTAAGTTTAAAAAGCCCAGTATTACGCAATTGGTAGTTAAACTTGGCGCAATCGTTAAGTCCGAGAAGGCCGACGTTTCCAAAGAAGATTTGAAAAAAATTGCCGCCGCCTCGCTGGGCGGGTTTAGAGATGCCGAGACTTTACTTCAGCAAGTGATAGAAGGTGGAGTTGAGATTGATTCGATAGCGTATTCGGCCGGTACGCATAGTTACATCGAGTTGGTGGATTTGCTACTTTCCCAGAACTGCGAAAATGCCCTGCGCGTGATTACCAAGGTTTATGAAGACGGAGTTGATCTTTCGGTGTGGACGGGGGACCTGCTTTTGTATCTACGGGATGTGCTTTTTGTGGCCTCGGGCGTTTCGGATTACGTGGCGGATGCGAGTGATGAAATTTTGGCTAGTGTGACAAAGCACGCCAAGAACTTTGAGATTTCGACGTTGACCAAGTTTATTGATAGGTTTTTGAAGGCCCAGCTGGATATTAAAGATTCCTTCATGCCCCAGTTACCACTGGAACTTGCGGTGGTGGAACTATGCGGGAATGTTAAAGTTGTTGATACCGTGGCAGTTGAAGAGCAAGTTTCCGTAGAAGTGGAAGAACCTGAAGTTGAGGAGGAGGAGGTTGTCGATGAAGAGAAGGAGAAAGCTCCGGTACCCAAATCGGTCGAAGTTAAAAACACCTTCCGTTTAGAGGATATTTCTGACTCATGGCCTCAATTTTTGAACAAACTTTTTGACCAAAACAAGAGTATTCACGCTCTTATCAACGGCGGTAGCCCCGTAAAAATCGAGAATAATTTCGTAATTGTGGAAGTTGCCTATGCTTTTCATAAGGAAAGACTGGAAGATATCAAGAATCGCAAAGTTGTAGAAGATATTTTGTGCGAAATAAATCCCGAGGTTGGTGGAATCAAGTGCGTTTTGAGTAAAGATAAACCTAAACAGCTGAGCGAAAAAGAAACAGGGGAGCTAACTGATCGCAATGTGGTTGCTCCTCGAAAAGCGGCATTACCCACGTCCATTTCCAAAGTGTTTGATGGGGGTCTACCATTTTAATTATGAAGCTAATTGTGAAGCTGGCAAAACTATTATGAAAATTCCGGGACCAATCTCTAGACTTATAGAAAGTTTTGAACGGCTACCCGGAATCGGTCCCAAGACAGCCCAAAGACTGACTTTCCACTTGCTTCCTTTTCCCCAAGAGGACCTAGAAAGGTTTGGTAGGGCACTGATCGAGCTAAAAACAGGTGTAAAACTATGTCAAACGTGCAAAAATGTTTCGGAAGGGGACACCTGTTCCGTCTGTGATGATCCACACCGCGACGCCAACATTATAATGGTGGTTTCAAGCCCACTGGACACTTTCGCTCTGGAAAAAACCGGATTCAAAGGGGTTTACCACGTACTTCACGGAGTAATCGATCCCCTAAATAACATCGGTCCCGACGAACTTTTTATAGATGACCTCATCTCCCGTTTGCGCGACAAATTATCCGATGATACCGCAGGTCAGAGTCTAGGCCAAGATCCAGGCCAAGCCCAAATCGAAGTGATTCTAGCCACCTCAACCGGTATGGAAGGGGAGTCAACAGCCATGTACATTTCCAAGCTAATTCGTGAGAGCGGCTTAGCCGACGCCAGGTTAAAAATAAGCCGAATCGCCCGCGGTCTCCCTGTCGGCGGCGACATTGAGTACGCCGACGATATAACCTTATCCCAAGCGCTAGAGGGTAGATCATCAATTTGAAACATCGTGTTACAATACTTTTGATATGGCAACCAGATCTCAATTAAAACTATACAACTCCCTATCTCGTCGAATCGAAGAGTTTGCGCCAATAACCGCCGATTTAGTAACCATGTATTCCTGTGGCCCGACGGTTTACGATTTTGCTCATATTGGAAATTTTCGCTCATTTGCGCTGACGGATTCCATTCAGCGGGTGTTGTTGTTTAACGGTTATAAAGCGCGAGTAATTATAAACTTTACCGACGTGGGGCACTTGACGGACGATGCCGATGCCGGTGAGGACAAGCTTGAAGTAGCGGCGGAAAAAGAGGGGCGAGCGGCTAACGCGGTGGCCGATTACTACATTGACCAATTTCTAAAAGATCGCAAAAAGTTGAACTTAGCAAGTCCCACCAAGTTTACTCGTGCCACTGACTACATTGACGATATGATCGACTTGGTTAAAAGATTGGAGGAGAAGCGTTACACATACCAAACTTCCGATGGAGTATATTTTGATACCTCACGATTTAGGAACTACGGAAAGTTGGCGGGGATTATTCCGGAAGAGGTGGAAGAGGGTGCCAGAGTTGACGTAAATGAGGAAAAGAAGAATCCTACCGATTTTGCCCTTTGGAAATTTTCCCCGGAAGATGACAAAAAGCGTTGGCAAGAATGGGAATCTCCTTGGGGAGTGGGGTTTCCGGGATGGCATATTGAATGTTCAGCCATGATTTTAAAGGAGTTGGGGGAGACCATCGATATTCATGTCGGAGGCGAGGATCATAAAATGCTCCACCATCCCAACGAAATGGCTCAAAGCGAATGTGTCACAGGCAAGCGGCTGGCCAATTACTGGTTGCACAACGCCTTTTTGCAAGTTGACGGGCAGGGGATGAGCAAGAGTTTGAACAATTTTTATACCATTGCCGATGTGGAAGAGCGGGGATTTGAGGCTTTGTCTTTACGCTATTTATTTATGTCCGCGCACTATAGGACTAGCCTTAACTTTACTTGGGAGGCCCTGCAAAACGCCCAAAATTCCTTGAAAAAGTTGTATGACTTGATCGCAGGTTACAAAGTTGACGACCGGGCTGCACCAATTGATGAGTACTTGGATATGTTTTTAGAAGCCGTCAATGAGGATATTAATATGCCTAAGGCTCTGTCGGTAGTGTGGGAACTGGTTAAAGATGGCGCTATTACCGAGGAATCGAAAGTTATGACCGTTTTGAAAATGGACGAGGTGTTGGGCTTTAATTTTGAGCAATTTGTAGGATATGAAATTCCTCAGAAGGTGTTGGATATGGCTAAGATTAGAAATGAGTATCGAAAGGTGGGAATTTGGGATAAGGCTGATGTCATCAGGCGAGAAATTGAAGGCATGGGATACGGCGTGAACGATGTGAAGAGTGGGGGATTCAAAGTGAAAAGAAAATTAATTTAGAGTTTCTACCTATACTACAATAGTGCCTTAACACGTTGCCAAAACTTCTCTACGCCGTCGGATTGAGTTTCCGGATCGGATTGTTGGGGGCTTAAGCTTCCATGATAATTTAGCTTCCCCAGTATTCCGTTTTGGTGGGTCCACCAGACAAAATTTGCCGCTTCCCGTGGATCTTCGGGAATCTCCATTCCTCGGATTTTTCCTTTGCTTACAAACAGTTTAGTTGCTTGTATATCACTCAAACTTTGATTTAGAACGGATTTTTTCCAAAGCATACCTCGTTCATCCTCACAAAATGTGAGGCTATATTTGCACAAAAAGTCCAGATTGTCATACTCTTGGCGACCGACCGGCGGGGCGAATAATAAGGTTGAACCACCTTTTTGGTCAGTGCTGAGCAGTGCCTTAAAGGCTTGTTCGCTGGGCTTGGTGATTTCTAAAGAAATAACCTCGTTGTTGTACAAAATGTCATACATTTCTACTAGTTCACGGTCGTGTATGGAGACATATAGGCGCGTGTAGGATAAGTTTTCAATTTGGGTCAAAAATTTTTTGGTAAAGGGGGCTGTTCTGGATACCACATGGAACACGAATCGAGGGGATTTTTGGTGTAATTCCTGAATTACTGTGAGTAGGTAGTTTGTTCCCACGGCGGCACCTGATACGGGTACACAAACGTGGATTGGTGTGGTGGCCAGTTTATCCAGTTGAAGCCTGCGGTTTTCAATTTTTGCTTCGGGAAACTTTTCGGCCAAATAGGGATTAATGGGGTAGGTGAGCACCTCGAGTTTTACAGGATCCAGTTTTTCCTCTTTGGCATACCCTTCCA
>CAZEWQ010000001.1:0-23010 GCA_964516255.1 uncultured Candidatus Saccharibacteria bacterium | reverse complement strand
ATTCTTTAAAATTACCCATTAAATCTTCTCAACAGAGGATACTTCGCCGGGAGTCAACTTTTCCGCCAAGATTTTCCTTTTTATTTCCTCACCAAACTTTTCCACCACTGCTCGATTGCCGACGGAATCAACAAAAACAGCCTCAATCCTATCCGACACGTTTAATCCCTCCTTTTTCCTAAGATCCTGGAAAGCACGAACCATTTCACGCGCCATCCGCTCCTCTTTCAATTCCTGAGTTAATCTGACGTCTAAAAACACTGTATTATCAGCATCCGCTACGTGATCGGTTAAAGAAACGTAACTTTCGGCGTCAACATTGGAGATTACTTTTTTGACATTCACTTCGCTTTTGGCAATATCCTCATAATGAACTTGGCTAGTTGTCGCAAGACTACTTATAGGCTGTCTCACCGGAATATTTCCGGCAACCCTTATAGACAAAGCCGTCGAAATTACTTTGCGGTCTTCGGCCATGCTTTGCAATACACCCTGGTTTTTCTCGATCAACTTTTTATCAAAACCCGGGTAATCACACAAATGCACGGATTCGGGAACCCCGCCTGCCGAAGTATCAACCAGACTCAAATAAATCTTTTCCGCCATAAAGGGAATGATGGGGGCGGCCGCCCGGGCAAACGTTACCAAGACGTAATACAAAGTCGACATTGCTTCCTCGTCTCCAATCGAGACGCGGTCGCGCGATCGCCTCACATACCAACGTGATAAATCGTCAACAAAATCTTCAACCGGCTGAACCGCCGAGGCAACCAAATATTTTTCCATATTTTGCGAAAAGTCACGAATAGTTTCGTGTAACCGAGCTATAATCCATTGGTCCAATACATTGTCAGATTTGGGCGGTATACCAACGTTTTCAGGGGGTTCCCAAGTATGCTGCGCCGCGTACAGCAAAAAGAACCTGGCCGAATTCCATAGAGGGTTTAGCACATTGCGGGATTTCACTCTCAAACTCTCGTCATCAAAATTCATATTTTCCCCATTCATCAAGGGAGAATTCATCAGGTACAAGCGCAAGGCATCCCCGCCCAGTGTCTCCAAAATTTCTTTAGGGTCAGTATAATTTTCATACGTTTTACTCATCTTCCGTCCATCGCTACCCGACATAACACCGGTTACAATCGCGTTTTTAAACGAGTTAGACCCAAAAAGTGCAGTGGACAAAACATGCATAACATAAAACCAAGCTCTCACCTGCCCCACATATTCAGCTATGTAGTCACCCGGATAATTTTTCTCAAACTTCTTCTGATTCTCAAAAGGATAATGGATTTGCGCAAAGGGCATGGATCCAGCCTCCATCCACGAGTCCAACACTTCGGGGCGGCGCCTGTACTTTTTACCACTCTTCTCAATTATAATTTTGTCGATATACGGCCTATGCAAATCTTTAACTTTTTGTCCCGAAAGCTTTTCTATTTCTGCCACTGATTCAACCACAATTCTGTCGCCGTCCTCCGCCTCCCAAACTGGCATGGGCGTCGCCCAAAAGCGGTTTCTGGAAATGCACCAATCCGGCGCCTGTTCAATTCCCTTGTAGAAACGACCGTGCTTATTGTGCTCAGGAACCCAATTTATTT
Organism: uncultured Candidatus Saccharibacteria bacterium; assembly: GCA_964516255.1. Classification (GTDB taxonomy): domain Bacteria; phylum Patescibacteriota; class WWE3; order UBA101185; family UBA10185; genus CAZEWQ01. The sequence continues at coordinate 21,409 of CAZEWQ010000001.1, read as the reverse complement.
TCTCATTGGTCTTTAAAAGTTCCTTCTTAAATTGCTCAATCTTAATAAACCAAGATTCCTGCGCACGATGAATCAGAAGCGTATCGCATCTGTCGTGGTAGGGATACCTATGGATAGTTTTTCCGTTCTCAAACAGCAGGTTTCTTTTTTCCAAATCCTCGAGAATTCCCTCATTGGCATCCGAAAAGTACACTCCCTCCCACGGATTCTTTCCGGCATCCCCAGCGGTAAACTTTCCCTCGTCATCAACCACCGTCATAATGGTCAAGTCGTAGTGCCTCCCCATCTCAGTGTCTACATCGCCAAACCCCGGGGAACTATGCACAATTCCGGTGCCTTCCTCCATGTTTACCATTCCTTCGTAGGTATAAACCTTAAATTCGCCCCCCTTCGCAGCAAAAAATTGAAATGGAGCCTCATATTCAAGTCCAACTAATTTCTTTCCTTTAAACTCCCTCTCCACGGAATATTTCCGGGTCCCAAAAACACCTTCCAGCCGAGCTTTGGCTACAATGTGTTTTTCATCGTCAAAGTCCACCAAAGTATAGGTGACCTTTTCATCAACCACTAACGCACGATTTGGAGGCAAGGTCCAAGGGGTAGTTGTCCAGGCCAATAAATTTGCACCCTTAAACTCACCTTTTGTAGTTACCGGAAACTTAACTGTGACCGAAGGGTCCTCCACTTCTTTGTAAGTGTTGTCCATGGCGATCTCAAAATTAGAAACGGGAGTTCCACAGGTGGTGCAATATAAAGAAGTGCGCAAACCCTCGTAAATCAAACCCTTATCATAAAGTTGTTTAAAGGCCCACATCACGCTTTCCATGTACGATTGATCGGTGGTTTTATAGGCAGTTTCCATATCCACCCAACGAGCGACTCGATCAATGTACCAACCCCACTCGGCCGACGTTTCGGAGGTGTATTTGTAGCACTCCTTCGTAAATTTTTCTAGACCGAACGCCTCGATGTCACGGCGGTTTTTTATCCCTAATTTCTTTTGAACCCTGTTTTCCACGGTTAAACCGTGAGCGTCCCAACCCCAAACTCTTTCCACTCGCTTCCCCTTCATGGTCCAATACCGAGGAATTACATCTTTAGCAACGGAACCGAGTAAATGCCCGTAATGAGGCGATCCAGAAATAAAAGGGGGACCATCATAAAAAACATACAAATTGTCTTTGGGCCGACTCTCAACCGATTTTTCAAAAATTTTTTCGCGTTTCCAAAAGTCTAATACCTCAGACTCCATCTCAGGTATCTTTTGATTTGCAGGAGCCACAAACTTCATAGTGCCATTATACATCGTAACGGAAATACATCGATGCTAGGAAGAGTACGTTGTTCTCTCAAAAGTGTTAATCGTTACCACAAAATTCTTCCCAAACTTTCGATCCAGGTAATTTTTCATCACCGACACAAAATTCTCATCCAGAACAAATCCCAGAGGTACTTTTAGCTCAATACTGACCATAACCTTTTCCCTAGTTCCATTCGACCCTTCAGATACCTTGCTGGCAGTGCTTTCACGGATATCCAACTGCAAAGCGGTTAACGCAGATTCCTCACTTACCACTTTCAAAGAAATGGAGGAGATTCCAACCTCACCGGAAAGATCGCCAACAAGTATTCTAATTTCTGATTTGATGTCTTGACCCTCCAAGTCATTGTCGGACTGCAGTTTGATTCGCGAGATAAGTTCAAGGTTAAGGAACACCTGCGCCTCAACTTTTTCCGATAATATATTCTCAAGCGCTGCTCGCTCCTCAGGAGAAATTGAAAGTGAGGGATCACCGATCAAAATGGCGTCTATGCTAAATTTCAATGCTCCTTCTTCACCAGCTTCCGCCAACTCCGCTTCATTCGACTTAATTTGCAGTGAACTTATGGTAAGAGAAGAGCTCAGGTTCTGAATCTCCTCCGAAAAAGTGTTACTCAAAATATCACGTTTCCGCTCGGTCAACCGATCCTTTTCGCCCACCACCGAAATCATTCTCTGCAAGCGTAAATTCAGATCGACCTCCTTGCCTAACGTCGTCTCCAAAGCGCTAATAATATCCTGCTGTTGTTGATAATCAATAGTAATATCCCCCGGAACCAGAAGTTGCGCGTCCACCAGTACCGTATCGTCTGCCGTAACTTCGGTTTTTACGCTATCCACATATATATTCGAGGAAACTTCCTTTAAACTTTTCGAAAGTGTACGTTGAACTTCGTGATAAGCCACCGTTTTAAATGAATAATTTCGCATTAGGTAAAAAAGCGGAATAGCCGTAATCACCAAAAGGATAAATATAAACAGCAGTCCCTCACGCCGGATAGGCGATTGGGTAGGTTTAGTTAATCCTATATAGGAAAAGGTCAGTGTGGAGACAAAAATGATGGCTACCACGTTGGCAATAAACAGCAAAAAAGCTCCGGTGAAGATGGCGCTGTCCCAAAGAGCCAAGCCGATTCCGCTCACCGCCAACGGGGGCATTAGTGAGGTGGCAATGGCCACACCGGCTAAACTTTCCGAAACCCTGGGCTGAGAAATGGCCAGGGTAGCCACGAATCCGGCGATAAGGGCGACAATTAAATCCAAGAGGGTGGGGTTGGTTCTAGCTAATATTTCGCTGTTTACCAACTTGATCGGCGAGACCAAAGTCACCAAGGCAGCACTAGCCAAAGTCACCACCACGGAAATAAAAAAAAGCAAAAGGGCTTGCCTAATATATTGACCTCTCTCATAAGAAACCCCCAAAGATACCTTCATTAATGGCCACATCAAAGGCGAAATAATCATTCCGCCGATTACAACCGGAGAAGCACCTAACAAAAGGCCTAAAGTACAAATGACGCTGGAACCCATCAAAAGGGCAATATAAGTAGGAGAGAAACTGGTGTTTAGCTGAATCTTACCTTGAACTTCGTTCTCATTAACCTGTCTGATATCGTCTATGTATCTAAAACCAAAAAAGGACATAACAGAAATCCTGCTAAAAATAAGTATACAGTGTGATTTTTGGTAAGCAAATGTTAAACTTGTAAATAACACAGTATGCCCAGTGAAGGTGAAAAAAATCTCCAGCATATTCTTGCTGGATTAGACGTTTTTCTTTTTATCTCAGACACCGATGGAAATATCCTGTTTAGCAACGGCAGTGCCGAAAAGAGTCTTGACTATACCCACGAAGAGATTGGCCAAAAGAAAATTTTTGAACTTTTCCCCGAAGACAAACGTTCCGAGGCCGGAAAGGCATTCACCGACATCCTCGAAGGAAAAAGTGAGTCGTATGAGGGATCCCTGATAACCAAAGCGGGCGATTCGATTCCGACGGCCACCAAAATAAACAAGATCGAATGGGGCGGGAAAGAGGCTTTGATTTGCACAGTCCACAATATTAGCGAAAGGGTCAAAAACCTGGAGCGTCTACAGGAATGTGAGATTAAATTGGAGAGAGAGCGGAAAAAGCTTGAGACCACCATGGAAAATATCGGCGGTGGAGTGCTAGTTTTGGATATGAACAAAAAGATAATTATGGTAAATGATGAGGTATTGAGATTGTCGGGTTTCAATCGGGAAGAACTTCTTCGCACCGGCTATAACGAAAAACTAAAATTTATAGACGAAAGAACCAAGGAAAAAACCACATCCTTTATTGACGAGGTATATAAAAAGGGCGAGACAACCCAAACAACTTACTACACTGAGCTGGTAGGCAAAGATGGATCCCCCATACCGGTTGATGACTTTATCACCCCCACCAAAAACGGGAAGGGGGACGTGATCGGCAGCGTGATCACCTTTAGAAACGTGACTAGGGAACGGGAGTATGACCGCATGAAATCAGATTTTGTCTCTATTGCCGCCCACCAACTGCGAACCCCATTGGGGAGCATGCGCTGGAATCTGGAAATGCTCCTAAGCGGAGAGGTCGACCCTGTTTCTAAAAAGGTGGCTGAAATACTTTATCAAATATATGAAAGCAACCAGCGCCTAACCAAACTGGTGAATTACCTTTTGAACATTTCCCAAATCGAACAAGGGGCCGTTTCGGACAAGCCCGAACCCATTCAACTGGAAGAAATAATTCAGCAAGTCATTAACGAACATAACTCTCTCGCGCAAGGGAAAGGTATAGAAATCAAACCAATAAAATCGGATCCGCTCACGCCCAAGGTATATTTGGACCAGAAGAAAGTCTACGAAGTTCTTTCTAATCTGGTTGCCAACTCTATCAAATATACAAAGCGCGAGGAGCAAGGAGTGCTAGAAGTTTCTATTGCCGTATACGACACTAATATTGTCATCGCAGTCTCCGACAACGGAATGGGGATTCCGGTTCGAGACCAACCTAAAATATTTTCCAGGTTTTTTAGGGGGGAAAAGGCCACCAAACGTGAGGCTCAAGGTACGGGACTGGGACTCTTTGTGGTAAAGTCGTACGTAGAATCGTGGGGGGGAAAGGTTTGGTTTGATAGTCGCGAAAAAGAAGGGACCACATTCTACGTGTCAGTGCCCACAGATAAAATTTACGCGAATCGAATAAACAAATCACATACTGAGCAATGAACAACGAAGCTTCAACCAAAAAATCAATACTGGTAGCGGAAGACGACCAGTTTTACGCTAACATTTACAGAGTTAAACTGGCCAAAGAAGGGTTCGACGTCGAAATCGTCGGAAACGGTGAGGAGGCGCTGGAGGCAGTCAGAAGGAAAAAGCCCGATCTGCTCATTCTTGATCTGATCATGCCTGTTAAAGATGGGTTCGCCGTCTTAAAGGAATTAAACGCCGACGCAGCCCTTAAAGATGTAAAAGTGGTTGTGTTGTCAAATTTAGGTCAAGCGGAAGATGTTAAGAAAGCTAAAGATTTGGGGGCTAAAGACTATATCATAAAAACCAACGTGTCTATTCAGGAGATGATTACCAAAATTAAAGGCTACCTGTCCTAACATCTAACAATAGTATGGCTTTATACGACAACCAAACTTTATACAACACTTTGCTTGAACTGGGTATCGCCCCGGAAAAGGCACTGAAGCGCGCCTTGAAAGAGAGTACACACGACAAGAAGCCCTTACATAAAGTTTTGATTGAGCAGGACGTAGTTTCCAAGGAGCATTTAGGAAAAGTTATAAGCGACTTGTCCAAAATTCCCTTTATCGAACTTTCTAAACAGTCAATAGCGGATGGGGTCTTGAACCTAATCCCCGAAGTAGTGGCCAAAAAACAAAGGATAGTGGCCTTCCACAGGGACAAAAAGGGACTGCATTTAGCTATGGCTGACCCAACCAATCTGGAAGCCCTGGAACTTATCAAAAAAGGGTTGGGGACACGGTGATACCCTATTATGCCAATGAGGAAGACATAGACACAGCCCTATTTTTATACGCCAAGAACGTGGTTGTCGCTTTTGACGACATAATTTCCAGAGAGGTAGAGGAAGCCAAAAGCACCAAGGAGGCCGAGAAAAAGACACCTCTGATTATAAAAATTGTGGATACCATAATTTCTTATGCTTACAAGAACAAATCCTCTGATATTCACATAGAACCGCAGGATGATATATCTATGGTTAGATTTCGAATCGACGGAGTATTGCATGACATTGTGAAACTTCCACTGGAATTGCACCCCCAAATTGTTACGCGCATAAAGGTTATGGCCAGCCTGCGCACCGACGAGCACCACGCCGCCCAGGACGGAAAGATACAACAACAACTGGAGTGGGAAAATCTGGACATCAGGGTTTCAACTGTTCCTATAAGTGACGGCGAAAAAATTGTTATGAGACTTCTGTCGGTTCGTTCCCGACAATTCTCGTTATTGGACTTGGGTTTCAGTGGAGACGATCTTACAAAAATGAAAAGTGCCTATTCCAAACCCTACGGAATGATTTTATCTACAGGACCAACCGGAAGCGGCAAGACTACAACTATGTACGCCATTTTAAAAATACTTAACAGCCGACATGTCAACGTTATGACCATCGAAGATCCTGTGGAATATGATATTGAGGGGGTAAATCAAATACAAGTCAATCCTCGAACCGATCTGACTTTCGTTAAGGGATTGAGAGCGATTGTGCGGCAAGACCCGGATATTATCTTAGTTGGAGAGATTAGAGACCACGAAACCGCCGGAATTGCTGTAAACTCCGCTATGACGGGTCACTTAGTTTTGTCAACGTTACACACCAATGACGCCCCGACTGCCGTCCCGCGACTTTTAGATTTAGGGGTTGAACCTTTTTTGGTGGCTTCAAGTGTTAATGTTATTGTGGCCCAAAGGCTAGTCAGAAAAATTTGCCCCAGTTGTAAAACCTCTAAAGAAGTCGAGATCTCCAAGGTCGGAATTAACGTGGAGCTGCTCAAAAAACACCTGGGAAACAAAAAGGTGATAACCGTCTACTCCGGAAAGGGCTGTCCGATTTGTCATGAGTCAGGGTACAAGGGACGAGTCGGCATTTATGAAGTCTTGCTTATCGACGATGAAATGAAGGCGGCAATTGTCGCTAGACACGACGCCTCAAAAATAGGAGAATTGGCAAAGAGTAAAGGGATGACCACCATGATCGAGGATGGCATCCGAAAGATCGGAGAGGGCGCGACAACCGTCGAGGAAGTATTAAGGGTTACCAAAGAGTAGAGAGGGAGCAAAGCGAGAAAGCAAAATGGAACTGTCCAAAAGAGTTAATCTGGAAACTAAATTAATCTTTACCAAGCATTTAGCCATAATGCTCAAAAGTGGTATCGCCATTTCGGAAACATTAGAGTCTTTAACTGAGCAAGCAGAATCCTCCTACTTTGAAAAGGTTCTAAAGGAGGTTTCGAAGGACGTGCAAAATGGGAAATCGTTGACCAAAGCTTTCGGCAAGCACCCCAAGGTTTTTGACAAGTTTTACGTAAGTTTGATTGAGGTCGGCGAGGAAGGAGGTACCTTAACCCAAAATTTAGACTTTTTAAGCGATCAACTGGCTAACGAGAACGCGCTCCGGAAAAAAATCCAGGGGGCTATGATTTACCCTATGCTTATCATGGGTCTACTTGGGGGTTTGGGCTCATTCGTCTCACTTTTTATATTACCCAAGCTTTCGACTTTTTTCGAAGCGTTTGATGTTGAATTACCCATTACCACCCGAATCCTGCTGTTCGTAGCCAATACCATGAGGGACTATGGAATATTTATATTTGGGGGACTGGCTATCTTTATCGTTGGGTTTAACATACTAATTAAACTCCCCTCGATCAAACCGATTTGGCACAGCGTCGTCCTAAAAATTCCCCTTTTTGGAAGGCTCATTACTTACACACAAATCGCCAGATTCAGTCGGAATTTGGGCTTATTGCTCAAGAGCGGTGTTCCTGTCTCTAAAAGTATAAAAACGGCAGGCCGCACCGTATCCAACCTAAAGTTTGAAAAAGATTTAGAGGCGCTTGCCACAGGATTAGAACAAGGAACCAGCATGGGGGATTCACTGGATAAGTATAAATTCTCGGAGTTCCCACCGATTGTCTGCAAAATGGTTTCCGTGGGGGAGCGCACCGGAAAGTTGGAGGAAACCCTAACTTACGTAAGCGACTACTATCAAGACGAGATCGACAACGTTGCCAAGAACTTAAGCAATATTTTGGAACCTGCCCTGTTGTTAACTATGGGATTGGCAGTTGGATTTATGGCACTTGCAATCATCACTCCGATTTACCAGCTGACGGGAAGCATCGGCCGCTAAATTTAAAGCTTGCGATTTATGCCCAATATGACCAAATCGCCCAACAAAACTTCTGTTCAGTCTGTCCAGGGGTTTACCTTTATTGAAGTTGCTTTGGTGATGGCTATTTTATCCATTTTGGCCGTCGCCACCTTACCTTATTTAAGTAACTTTCTGGTAAGAAACAACTACTATTTTACTCAAGATGTTGTTGTCGGATCGATAAGGAGAGCCCAAGCTAATGCCATGAACGGAAAAAACGGGGAGAGTTGGGGAGTTTGTCGATCCGGGAATAATATTCGTTTGTACGCGGGCTCATGTGGTTCCCCCGCCATTTCGGATGACTACGCTATACCAAACAACGTTAGTGTGAGTAATTTCGGTGACATACCCTTTTCTTTGCGGGGGGAACCATCCGGTGCTTTCACCGTCACTGTGGGCGCGGTCGGCGAGTCTAAAGATATTTCGGTTAACGCCGCAGGAGGCATTAAAATAAATTAATATGGGAGGCTTACAGGCAAGAAATTCAGGCGGGTTTGGTTTGGTGGAAGTGCTTCTAGCCATGGGAATTGTGATTCTTATCGCCGCCGGAGCAACCTTTGCCGTAATGGGGAGTTTCTCCCTAAATCGCTTGGGGGATGAAGAAACAGAGGCCACCCTGTTCGCCCAAGAAGGCATTGAGGCCGCCAGATCAATTAAAAACCAAGGGTGGGACGTGCCGTTTGTAAGTACACGCGACGAAAAAGGTTGCAGTGATGGGTGCGGCCTCGACACTCCGTCGGGTTATTGGCGATTCTCCGATTCGCCGGGGCAGAACACCAAAGGAAAGTTTACGCGTCAAATAACGGTGGTAGATATCAGCCGCGATGGCGATGGCGCCATCGTAGAATCCGGCGGAACAGACGATCCTAATACCAAAAAAGTAACCTCAGCCGTAAATTGGAATTTCACTGTGACCAGACCTAACGCTGTCACTTTGACCACTTACCTTACCTACTGGGAAAAAACTCTTTCATCAGATTCGGCGGTTGCCTATTGGTCGCTGGATGAGGATGAAGGAGACATTGCCCACGACTGCATGGGCGGCAACGACGGAGATATTGTTGGTGGTACTTGGGTGACCGGTCAATATAATTCCGCTGTCCAATTTAGATACGATAACGACAGAATAGTCGTTCAAGACGACGATACTCTGGACCTAGCGGAAGAGGGAACCATAATGTCCTGGCTCCGGGTAAGAACCCCCAAAGTTTTCGCTGGTCTGGTCCACAAGGGGGAGCAGATAGACTGGTCCGACGAAGCATATTCCTTTCAGTTTTGGTCCCCAGCCAGCATACTTAGCATAATCATCTATAACCAAGTCGACCCGGGCTACCTCAAGTTAGAAAGCAATCAACAGCTAAAGACCAGAACCTGGTACCACGTTGCGGCCAGTTGGGACATGGAGAGAATTTATTTATATGTAAATGGAGAGGAAGACAATTCAACCCCCAACACAATTGGCGCGGTTAGAAGAAGAACAGGAGATTTAATAATTGGGGCCCAATTAAAGGAGAATTACGACCCCACTTTTAAAAAACTCGCTCTCGACGGAATTATGGATGAGGTTGCCATTTACAATAGAAGGCTCTCCGAAGAAGAGATAGAGGAAATTTATCTTAATGGGTTCGACCTCTGTAACTAATGGGCCAACAAAGATGGGGATGATGTGAAAACAATGAACAAAAAAGGATTTACTTTAGTAGAATTGATACTTTACGTTGCCTTGGTATCTCTTTTTGTGGGAGGGGCTATTCAATTGGCTTGGAATATTTCTTATGGGGGCGCTAAGGCACTGGCGCAACAAGAAGTCAACCAAAACTTAAGATTTGCCGCAGCAAAAATTTCCTACGAGATAAAAAACACTAAAGATGTAATTTCAATTGGTGCCGACAACATTTGCCTGGAAATGTGGGATAGCAGCCGCAACCCCACTAAAATCTACCGCAGTTCTCAAGAGATAAGAATGGGATGGGGCGGTGAATCCTCCGACTGTACCGGACTTACCAACGATGAGAATTTGACCGGCAATAGAGTTACCGTAATAAATTTCTCTTTCACTGACCTTTCCGTGGCCAATCTCTCCCAAAACATAAACTTTTCTCTAGAAATTGAGGGCAACAATCCCGATGGGAGACAAGAATGGGACAAGGTGCAGCAATATTCCACCAGTGTGGAAGTCCGTTCAAAATAAGATATGAATTTTAGTGCGAAAGGTAAAAACATGAACAGCCAACGGGGTTATATAGCCCTGGCCAGCGTAATAGTGATGTCAGCGGTGATATTACTAACCGTAATTACCGTAACTTTTCTTTCTGTGGCTGAAGGCCAAAGCGCCTTAGGACATCAAAAAAATGCGGATGCCCTGAGCTTTGTTGAGGGGTGCGTCGAAGAAACCCTTTCGTACTTAAGCGATAATGATAGCTTACCGACCACCGTTTCCCTACCCTCCCTTGGAACCTGCCAAATCACCGAAAATTCACATGTCGACGATACCTGGGATTTTACAGTGGAGGGAAGTCTGGACAACTACAGTAAAAAAATCAACCTACAGGCAGAACGAACCACCACAGTAATCATCAGTCAGTGGCAGGAAATCGAATAGATCACGGACCGGAAACCGGTTGCCAGCGGAGCCTTAAAAATGTAACATCTTAGTGTATATTCATGCCCAAAGTTATTTCACTCGACATTGCCAAAACCTCCGTTGAGATTACCGAGCTGAAAAAGGGCCTCCAGGGAAAGGTTGGAGTTGCCGCGGCCCATCGCTTTCCCATCGATTCCGAAAAAGATTGGAAAACCAACGTTGAACCCATAATCAAGGATCAAAAAATTGCCGTAACTGTTTCGGATTCCAAAGTTTACTTGCATCGTATACCTATTCCTGGCGGAGCAAAGAACAAGAAAAAAATCAAAGGGGAGGGGTTGTTGGAAAGCATTTTAGCCCTAGCGCGGGAACTGATCCCCGAACCTTTGGAAGATCTAGTCTACGACTACCAAATCGTGGGCTCAGAGGTTTTATTTATTGCCACTAACAAGAACAACCTTATACAGTTTTTAAACCTTTTTAGAGCTTCTAACACCAAAGTTGATCTGATCGCTCCCGAATCAGTCGCCTCCTACCACATTCTCAAGGACGCTATAAACGAGGGTGAGACCATTTTATATATTGATATCGGAGCGGAGCTATCTATCCTATCTTTTGTTGACCACTACGGGCCGATCATGACCTTTTCCGAATCGGTGGAAGTTACCAAGCTGAAAAAAGAACTTAACAAGGCCTTGGCTTTTTATAAAGAGCGCTACAAGAAAAAGTTGGGGAAAATAATTTTGGGTGGCGGTGGCAGCTTAGACGTAGATTTGAAGGCTTTTAGCAAGGAAGTCGGTGTAAAGTCTTTGTCGGTAAATGATATTTTGCAGGATAAACTCAAAAAAATGGGTGTGAAAGTAAATCTTAGGTCAACACCGGAAATATTATTTTTGAATTCGCTGGGATTAGGTCTCTTAGCCATGACCCCAGATCCTTTGAACCTGGCAAAAGAGGGGTTGATGGTGCCGCCAAAAAAGCAACCTCCACCTAAGAAGCCCGACCAAGCGGAAAAGCAGATGGGGACGGCAAAAAGCCAGGAACGTAGTAACAAAGGCGGGGGAGACGGTTTGTTCACTGTGAAAAATATTGTATTGCTTGTCGTTGTTGTAGCCGCAATTGGGGCCGCAGGGTATTTGGGATATTCCTATTGGAAAGATAAGAAAGGCGGAAGTGGTGTGCCAAGTACTCCAACTGAAGAGCAGATCGAAGACACCAAGGAAACCACCGAGAGCGAGGGGGCGGAAAGTGAAGAAGAAAGCGCAGAAAAGGCTGGGGAAGAGGGTGAGAAACTTAGACTCGAGGCAACTAAGTTAAACGTGCGCATACTAAACGGCGTCGGAACAGTGGGACTGGCGGCGGAAACATCCAAAACGCTAACCGACAAAGGATATAAGAACGTAGAAGTCGGCAGCGCGGTCAATTTTAACTTTCAGGAAACAACAGTTGAGGTCAAAGAAGCTTCTCAAACCTTGACCGACATAGTCATAAAAGACTTGGGCATAAATCCTACTTATGAATCAGAAGTTTTAGACGACAGCAGTAGTTACGATTTAATTATAACCATTGGCGCAAACTCGTATGCGGAAGAAGAGGAAGATACGGAAGAGGCAATAGAGGAAGGAGGGGAAACTGCAGAAACAGAAGAATAGACAATGTGGATTTACTCTAATTGAGTTATTGGTGACGATTGCTATTATTTCCCTTTTGGCTACCGTGGTGACCGTTTCCCTGGATCCAGTTGGAAGGTTTCAACAGGCCAGAGATACCACCAGGTGGGTGGATGTAAGTTCTATTTCAACTGCCATACACGAATATATCGTAGACAACGACGGCTCACTGCCTACCGGAATCAGCACCACCGAACAACAGCTTGGCGAATGCGCTTCGGGGGGAGCCGCGGCTTGCGCAGGGGCCGCAGATGCCTGCCTTGACCTGTCTGTTATTTTAGCCAAATATCTAAAAAGTATGCCTTTGGACCCCAACGGGGGGACACTAGATACAACCGGATATTCCGTGGTGGCGGATAGCAACAACATTATAACTGTAACGGCTTGCGCCGCAGAAATCGAAACTATCGAAATGTCCAAGTAGTAGACGGGCGAAGAACCAAAAAAAGGCTTGAAATCCGCCAAGATTTTTTCTACAATTCCTCACGTTCATTAATTCACTGGACTGTTTATGGTTGAGGTCAGAAATATTGCCAGATCATTTGGAAGTACTCAAGCGGTAGACGATCTTTCGTTTTCTATAGGCGGTGGAGAAATTGTTGGGCTACTTGGACCAAACGGCGCAGGCAAAACCACTACTATGAGAATTATGAGCGGGTTTTTATCCCCTGACGAGGGAACCGTAACCGTAGAGGGAATTTCCATTTTGGAGAACCCTACTGAAGCGCAAAAAATTATCGGCTACCTCCCCGAAAACAACCCTCTATACAACGAAATGCTGGTCAGTGAGTTGTTGGGCGTCTCTGCCGATCTGAAAGGTCTATCGAGAGCTAAAAGCACCACCCGAAAGAAAGCGCTGGATTTTGTGGTGAACGCGGTAAATATTAAAGACGTTTATTACCACCCGATCAGAGAATTATCCAAAGGTTACAAACAAAGGGTGGGGCTGGCAGTTGTTCTGCTTCACAAGCCAAAAATACTGATTTTAGACGAACCCACCGAGGGACTGGATCCTAATCAAAGAACCGAGATTAGGTCTTTAATCAAAGAACTGGCCCAAGAACGTACGGTAATTATCAGCACCCACGTGATGCAGGAAGTTGAAGCACTGTGCTCGCGCATGATTATCATAAACAAAGGAAAGCGGGTGGCGGACGGTTCGGTGGAGGAATTATCGCGGGGAACCAAAGACGAAAAAATCGTGCACGCCGGGTTGGAGGGGGAAAATATAGAAGAAGGTCTGAGAAAACTCACTGAAGTTAAAAGTGTCGACTGCGAAAAGAAAAAAGGAAACCTGGTGTACGCCAAAATTGTCACCCCGGCGGATTACCTTGTCCAACCGGAAATTTCCCAATTAGCCAAAGAAAATAATTGGGTAATTTGGAGCCTGCAAGAAGAAAGAAGAAATTTAGAAGACGTATTTAAGGAGTTAACGGTAGAGATCGAGAAATAAACCGGGAAATTGCTCATGTTCAATTTTAAAAACGCACTTACCATAACCAAAAAGGAACTCAAAACTCACTTGGATAATCCGGCATTATACATTGTGGTGGTAGCTTTTCTGGTAGTTTGGCAATTCATGTTTTTTAGAAACGTGTTTTTGGCGGGAGAAGCCTCACTCAAACTTTTGTACGAGTTGCTCCCTTGGTTAATGCTCGTTTTGATACCGGCAATTACTATGGGGAGTATCGCTAAAGAACGTGATGACGGTACACTGGAAAATATTTTAACTCACCCCATAAGAGAACTTGAGCTAGTGGCCGATAAATTTTTAGGTGCAGTTGCCTTCGTGACTATTCCACTTCTTTTCCCCATCGGAATCGCTGCCTTTTTCAGTCAATACAGCGTGTTTGACTGGGGAGTTTTCGGCGGACAATTGCTGGGAAGCCTCCTTTGTGCGGCGGCACTAATTTCTTTGGGGATCTTCGCCTCAGGACTTTTTTCTAATCAAATTGCCTCTCTGGTGGTAGCAGCCGGAAGCACCTTTTTACTGATTTTAATCGGCTCAGAATTTATAACTATGGTCGTGCCTTTATCTCTGGCACCGATTTTAGGGAATATTTCCATTTTGACTCACATCCAAGCTATTTCCCGCGGAGTTTTGGACCTAAGAGACTTGTGGTACTTTTTGTCGTTTATGGCCATCTTCTTGAGCCTCACTTACCTAGGACTACTTAAACGAAAATTCGGCAACCAAAAGTTGCGTTACGCCAGTTTTCAAATGGGAATAGTTTTATTCATTGGAATTGCCGTCTTAACCAACATTTTAGGCGATCGCATTCCCGGCCGAGCCGATCTCACCCAAGGAAGGATTTACACGCTTTCCGCTTCGACCAAAAATACCTTAAGCGAACTTAACGACATCGTAACCGTAAATTTGTATGTCTCCGAACTTCCCGCCCAGCACCTTCCGGTGTTGAGGGAAACCAAAGATTTGTTGTACGACTATCAAACTACTTCTCACGGGAATATAAAAGTTTCCACCATTGACCCCACTAAATCCGAGGAGGGGGAGAATGATGCGCTGTACCAAGGAATAATGCCCATCCAATTTAACACTTTAAACCAGGAAAAATTTGAATCGCAAAAGGGTTATTTGGGAATTTCCATGTCCTACGCCGGAAAAAACGAGACTATTCCTTTTGTGCAAAGTACCGCAGATTTGGAATATCAATTAACCAGCTTGATTAGAAAAATAACCGCCAAAGAGAGAAAAGCCATCGGATTTTTGACGGGTCACGAGGAAAAAAGTTCGTATGAAGACTTCAAGAGCTTGCGCGACGAACTTGCTAAGCAATTTGATATTAGAGACGTCAACCTAGCTGCTGGTGAAAACCCGGACGACGCCATGCTGGGCTTGGAAAACATGTCAACGGAAAAGGAGGGAAGTGTGGAAGACGGCGAGGAACCTAAAATCGCTGGGGACATCGAGATGCTGGTTATAGCCAGCCCCACCGAACAAATTCCTCCCAAAGAGCGCGCGGCCATTCAGGAATTTTTAGACCGGGGCAAAGGAGCTTTGTTTTTGCTGGAAAGCTACACGACAAGCACCGAAGATCTTTCAGTGCAACCTAACGTCAATAGTTTTACCGACTTTTTGAGTCCCATTGGGGTCAGCGTCAACGGAGATATGGTTTATGATCTACAATCCAACGAGACGGTAAGCTACAGTCGAGGAAACTTTAGCTTTTTTGTCCCATATCCTTTGTGGGGAAGAACTTCTGTTACAGACGAAACGTCCCCTGTTACCTTCAAAATCAGAAACGTGGTTTTGCCCTGGGCTAGCTCAATTACTTACGACGCCGATATAGTAGCCCAAAGCGGATATGAGGTCAAAAAATTGCTGGTTACCTCAGAGTTTTCGGGGTCTCTAAGGGGACAATTTACTATCAATCCAGATCAGGAATTTATAGAGGAAAACTTAAGCCAAAAAGTGATGGCCATTTCGATTGGGGGCGAGGGTAAAGGAAAAATGGTGGACTTAGGAGATTCCGACTTTTTAACCGAAGCTTACATCGGCCGCTCACCGGAAAGTATTGCTTTTGGTATGAACATCGTTTCGTGGTTAGCACAAGAGGAATCGTTGGCGGACATCAAAATCAAGGAAAAGGTTTTTGGCAATTTAGAGTTTAAGGGCGAAAATGAGTCTTCTAAAATAAAATACGCTAACTTGGCGGGGGCGGTATTGATTCCGTTGGGGTATGGGATTTTTAGAACAACCAGGAGAAGGGGTTTAAAAGACAAAATCTACCGCGGATAAAATTTAAGAGGCGAGAATTATGAAAATTGGAAATGGTTTAAAAATACTAGCTGCCGTTTTTGTGGTGCTTTTGATTGGAGCAACTTTTCCCATGTGGAAAGGCAGTCTGCCCAGACTTCCCTGGGACAAGGAGACGGGTAATTCTAAATTACTTGGTGAAATCAGTGCTGAAGGGATTTCGTCCATTAGCTTAAAACAGGGTGAAAGCGAAGTTAGGCTGACATGGTCAGGAGAAAGTTGGTTGGCCAACGGCAAGAAAGCCAAGCAGGACGACGTGAATGAGTTTATAGAAAATTTAAGAGAGGCCGAGTGGGGTGATCTCGCTTCCAAAAATCCTGAAAACCACGCGGAATTGCGAGTTGACGATGCGGGCGGAGTACTGGTCACCATCAAAGAAATGGACAAGGAAATGGTCTTTATCGCCGGAAAATCGGGCCGCACGCTTGGAACCTGTTACGCTCGAAAACCGGGCGAGGACAATGTTTATTTAGCTAAAGGCGATATCACCGGTTTAGCCCGCACAAGCGAATCGGGTTGGTGGGACAAAACAATTATTAATCTGGGCGCGGATACCGTAGGAAAAGCGGAAATTTCCGGAGCCAAATATTTAACGGTAGACGAAGGAAGAATTGGAAACGCACTTTCCCCACTGACGGCCTCCAACTTTTTGAGCGACGCCGAAAGGGAAGAATTTGAAGGTGCCTGGGGGAAAAGTACGGTTGAAATTTTTGGAAAAGGCGATGGCGGGACTGTGCTGGCTAAATTAGAAGTTTTACCCCAAGAAAATGAATACTGGATAAAGGTTTTGATGGATTTCGGCGGGATTGATGTAGAAATGGAAACGCAAGCGCCGGTTGAAATATATAAAGTCTCCGCCAGGAATTTTGACTCGGTTTTCGTAGGTCCACAATAGATACAGGCATCCGCATTCCTACACACGGGGTTTCTTTTTTGGCTGGGGGACAGGGATTTGAACCCCGATTACTGCGTTCAGAGCGCAGCGTCCTGCCATTAGACGATCCCCCATCAATTGGTACCAACAAAACAAGATACAAAGGGATTTTACCACTATTCCACTAGCAAAACGCCGCAAAAATCAAGAGATTAGTTGTTGCAAGAACCCATTTAGGCTAGAATTAACCCACATGGCCACCCAAACGATAGGAACAAGCAAGCACGAACAGCAGCGCGTGGGCGTTTTCGTGGACGTCCAAAACATGTATTACTCGGCCAAAAACCTCTATAACGCCAAGGTTAATTTTGGAACGGTGTTAAAAGAGGCTGTAGCCGAACGCCAATTAATTAGAGCCTTTGCTTATGTTATTCAAGCCGAAGTGGGTGCCGAGCAAGAATTTTTTGAGGCTCTGGACAAAATAGGATTTGAAGTGCGCAAAAAAGGCTTGCAAGTCTTTTACGGCGGCGCCAAAAAAGGTGACTGGGATGTGGGACTTTGTATGGACGCCGTCAGACTTATGCCCAAAATAGACGCTTTAGTACTGGTTTCAGGCGATGGGGACTATGAAGATTTACTACAATACGCCAAAAGTCAGGGTGTGCGTACCGAAGTAATTGCTTTCGGCAAGACTTGCTCCTCCAAATTAACCAATGAGGCCGACGACATAATAGATATGTCCGAAAAACCGGCCAGATTTTTGATTAGATCAAGGAGACCCAATGCCCAAACCTCGACGCAGAAGTAGAGCCAAAAGAACAGTAAAATTCTACAACCTCCTTAAAAAAGGGAAGGGGTTAATCCTTGGCGCCAATTACGGCAGTCTGCTCTTATCCCTCAACAAAGCCGTTACCAAGGTCATCGCACCACCACTTCAAAGCATGCTATCCAACTCCAAGTACACCACTTTGGCCGCTATAATTTTGGGCCTGTCGCTGGTTGCTCTTTATCACCTCTATTACGCGCATAGAATCATTCCGGGGGTGAGTGTAGGAACAGTGGAAATCGACGGACTTACTTATAACGAGGCCAAAAATAAATTGGAAACTTACGAAAACAATTCAGATAAAAAACTGATATTAACCCACAACGGCACCGAACTTGTCATTACAGCGCAAGAAATAAACCTGGAATATTTTTGGGACGCTTCGGTTACCAGAGCCTTTGAAATCGGCCGTACCGGAAACTTTTTGTGGGATACCAAAGAAAAAATCGCCGGCTTTATTGGACGACCCCTAACTTTTAAAGCTTTTTACGACTTTGAGGACGAGGAACTTAGCAAAAACTTATTACGGTTGCGGGGCGAACTAAACACTCCGGCGGAAGATGCCTATTTTATTTTGGCGCGCACTCATGACGAAGAAGGCGTGGAACAAGAAAAAACCACCATAAAAATAGTGGCCGACAGAGAAGGATTTTTGATCCATGGGAAGAAAATGCATCAAATGGTGGTTGAATCTTTGGATAATTTTGACTTTTCTCCTAAGGAAATCCCCACCATGGAAGACAAACCGGAACTCACTAAGCAGGATTTGGAAAAAGTCTCCGCTCAAGTAGAAAAAATGGTGCTTAACCCTTTGGAAATAACTTATGAGGAGAAAAGTTGGGAAATGAATCCCGAAAAAATTTTGGACTTTGTGAAGGTGAAAAAGGTTAAAGGCAAAAAATTGGGCGGTGGCGAGAAAATTGAAGTTGATTTGGAAACATCGAGTTTTGAACCTTGCATGGAGAGCATAGCCCAGGAAATAGATCTGCTACCCAAGGGAGAAGTGGTCGAAACCGACGGAGACACCGTGACCGAATTTAAATTAGTTGAAGAGGGGTTTGAAGTTGACACCAAACAGTTTGCCCAAGATTTTAAAAAGGCCTTATTAGCAGCCCAACCTTCCGTGGAGGTACCGACCAGAGTTGTCAGCCTAGAAGAAGACGCCGATAAATACGGTATTTTAGCCCTGCTCGGCGAAGGAAGCTCAAAATATGTCGGATCCTCGCAGGCGCGCGTCAGCAATTTAACCCTGGCCGCCTCAAGAGTCAGTGGTGTCCTTGTCGCCCCGGGCGAAACCTTTTCGTTTAACCGCGCGGTGGGAGCCATTGAGGCTGAAACCGGCTACGACACCGCCTGGATCATCAGTAACGGGCGCACTGTCAGAGGCACGGGCGGCGGCGTCTGCCAAACTTCGACTACTTTGTTTAGGGCCATACTAAACTCCGGACTGCCGGTGGTGACCAGACATCCGCATGCTTATCGGGTTTATTATTACGAACAAGACGCTCCTATCGGCTTTGACGCTTCGGTTTACCAACCAACGCTCGATTTAAGGTTCAAAAACGACACTGCGCATTACGTTTTGGTACAAGCATCTTGGGACTTAAACAATTATTCCCTGACTTTTAAACTTTACGGCACCCCCGACGGAAGAGAGGTAGAAATTTCGGATCCTGTGGTGACTAACCTTACGGCCGCGCCCGCTCCGCTATATCAAGATGACCCCACTTTGGCTAGGGGTGTGGTTAAACAAATAGATTTTTCCGCCGGTGGGGCCAGTGCATCCTTCACACGAACCGTTAGCCGAAACGAAGAAGTGCTATACAACGACACCTTTAGAAGTTGGTATCGACCCTGGAAAGCGATTTTCTTGGTGGGTACTAAGGAGATGCTTTAATCTTCCAAAATCTCGACAGTTAAAATCGTTTTTTCCTCATCCGTTGAGGAAATTACCATAACCCGATCCTTATCCTTCTTATACACCGTTTCGATAGATTTTTCGTCAACGGTTTGCTTATCAACTTGCCACTTTTTGGCCAAAAGCACGTTTTTAAAATATTTCTGCAACTCCTCCTGCGATCTCGTGGACTCAATCATCAACTGCGTGGTATCGGAAGTGGTACTTTTAGATATTTCCTCGGAATCAAAGGGTATGGGGAGATTTAAACTACTATCAGTCGAATAGCCCTTCACCTCACGCACCTGCTTTAGACTTTTAGGTTGATACGTCTGAAAAATGAAGTATGAAACGGCTACTAAAAGGGTCGCAATTATTAAAGGTATCAAAAAACTCACGGGAACACTCTTTAGCGAAAATTTTGGGGGCTGTGGTCGCGACCGACGTTGGACACTCATTTGCTTACATTATACATTTGAGGGTGGGGATTGTATAATACTAAGGCTTTTTGGCGTCGTATCGCGACGGAAAGATACAAGGGAAGTGCAAGGCCCCATCGTCTAGTGGACCAGGACACCAGGTTCTCATCCTGGAAACCGGGGTTCGATTCCCCGTGGGGTCACCATTTGTGATTTTGATAAAGCAGGCTGTTGATTTAGCTTGAAAACAAGGGATAAATCTGGGGTTCCATTAACCACCTTTTCATAACTTGGCATTTCATCAAACAAGAACTCAAAAAGAGCAGTCTGTTGTGCGGGATTACCCCTTGCTATCAGCAATTCTTCTAGGTGTTCCACAAAATATTCAGCATAGGTTAGCAAAAGGTCAATATCATGTTCCTTACCCTCTTTTACATTACGTCTATTTTCTGCAACTTCAAGCTCTGCATTTACTCTTTCGATTTTCTTACTAAGTTCATCTATAACAATCTTTGAGTCAATGGATATAATTTTATCCATAATCAACTTCTTCTCGGCTCTGAGTTCTTGGACTCTCTGTCCATATGTCAGAGACTCATCCACAGCATCCTTTTGCTTCTGGCGCCAAACATCAAGCACTATCTCTCTGAATAACTTAAAATAGTCATCTGCAAAGTCGAGACTGCGAATAAAATCATAAATAGCACTCTCAAAGTCTTTCTTATTAACACTCCAGTACTTATGGTTCCGAGCACAGTGGTATCTTGGTATGTTCCTGCCTGATTTTGAGCGTGGAGCACTGCCTAAGAGCGGTTTACCGCACACATGACACTTGAGGCACTTAAAAGATAAAGAGGGTTGTTTGAGAGCCTTAACAGAGGCTTTTGGTCTTTAAGTAGTTTAATCTTGCCATTTTCTTCTTTGAGAACCAATTTGCCACGATTGGCTATATTAAACTCATCAATCGTGATTAAGCCCTTAAACATGGCTTTTACAGGCTCTTGGTGAGTCCATCGTTCACAAATAACCCCACAGTAGACAGGATTTCTAATCATCCTCTGCATCTGTTTAACAGTAAGTTTCTTTCCTCCACCATAACCAATAATCTTTTTAGGATTTTTCCTATCCCTTTTCTTAAAAGTCTTAGTTCTCATGCCCATTGAGTTCAATTCCTCTACTATTACTTTGTCGTCATGACCTTTAATTCTCATTGAGTTCATTATTCTGATATGTTTTGCTTCCGGCTCATATGGCTCCAATACTGATCTTTCCCCATGTTCTGTATCTATTTTTACATTCCGAAAGCCATAAGGAGCTCTCCTTGACCAGAATCCTAAGTTTACATATTCAATTTCAGCTCGAATCATTCTTTGAAGAGCTTTTTTAGACTCAAACCTAGCTTCATTGGCCTCTGCCATTTCTTGTCTCTCTGTTGGTGATTCTTTGGTGAATTCGTACTCGAAACCTAAATCATCAAAAACATTTTGAGTGTCTTGGATTTTGCCAAAAGCATCACGTATCTTTATGCCAGCCTTTTCAAGAGTAGTTTTCAACCTATGATAGTCTTCCCAGCCACGCCTAGTTAGTCGAGAAATGTCGAAGAATAGTAAGTAGTTAACTTT